>JAFAEB010000157.1 GCA_023424235.1 Bacillota bacterium | reverse complement strand
CCACCCCATGGTGTTTTTTCTTCCTCTGTTCCTTCTGGCTCATTTAATAAGTCATAACCAGCAATCGTAGGATTTCCTTTATAGTGAGCAGCTAGTTGTTTCCAAAGTGAAATTGTTAATTCCCTATACTCTTTACTTTGATATAATTTGGAAGCACTACTATCACCTGAATGATCTTTTCCATTTTGAGAACCTGGAGCCGCATGTAAGTCTAATATGACATAGATATCTCTTTTTTCACACTCATCTACAAACCAGTCGTAAGTAGCTAAGGTATCAGCTCTAAGCTTCCCATCCTCATCTAATAGATTGATATAGGATATAGGAAGTCTAAGAACATTAAAATTAAGGTCTAGCACATTGTCAAAATCATCATCTTTCCACCAATGGTTTTCGTAAACTTTTATAAGTTCCTCTGCTACTTCTTTACCAAATCGGTCTGTAAAAACCTTCATGGTAGTTAATTGGTCTTTGGCATCCGTCGGACACATCCAAGCCTCCATTACCTGCCAACCACCTACATTGGTGCCTACTAATGTAACAACATCACCTTTACCTTGTTTATTTCTTAATACCTTACCATCTGCTTTTAAAAAACGTTCCATATCAAAATCCCTTACCTTTCCAGAGTCTAGCGACTTTGTGCTAGGCACATTACCCTCTTTGCTATCCTTTATTTCACTAGCATGTATCACCTTAAAATTACATACTAGTGATAATAAAAGTAGCAGAATTACCTTTTTCATAGATCTTCTCCTAACTAGAAAAAAGTTATCTTACTTCTTATGTTCTATTCATCAATATCAACAAGTAAGGTTTTTATGTTACCTTCTCTTACTTCTTTTGCAAGCTCACCCTGAAGAACACTTCCTGTCACTGTTATATCTCGTTCTGGAATTGTAATGCTTACTATCTTGCCTTTCTTTTCTCCAAAGGTATTCAGTCTCTTTTTGTTACGATAAGTTACCATGCAATTTGATAATAGAGCAAAGCTTACCTCATCCTTATCATCAAAGAAATACTCTGGTAATTTCGGTTCAAAGTGAAGGGATAGCTCTCCATTTTCAAAGCTAAATACCTTATCACCTATAAACATCTGTATCCACATGGATATTAACTCCGTGGTGGAACCACTAAGTCTAGATACATAGCCTCTTTTATGAACTTCTTTATTTGGATTTCTACTTGATGCGATAAAAGAGGAATTCTCTAATATACTTCTTCCATATTCTTCTGGTGGTAAGAATGGTATAAAAGTAGTTTTAATCTCTTCATAAAACTCTTCACATAAGCCAGCCTTAATTAATCCATATAAATATTTATACTCCATATGTAGGAATACACTTTCTCTTTCAAGCCATCCTGGAGTGAAGGCTCTAATTCTACCATGTTCCATTGAAATATCATCAAGAGGTACCGAAGTTTTATACATTTTTAGTTCTATATCAAAAAGTTCACTTTTTCTTACTTCCCTAAAAATATGTCCTGCTTCCTCTTTGTCTGTCATTACCTTAAGCATTCTTGCAGGTCCTTCAAGGAATGCTGGTAGTGGTATTACCTTGAATTCATGAACGATAACCTTTGCTAATCCATAGTGGCTTAGTACTTCATTTCCGTCCTTATCTAAAATCTTAGTATACTTAGTAGGTTCATATGTAAAGTAAGTTGGAATAACATCACCATATGTTTTTGCACGCTCGATACCTTCACTAATTTTTTGATTAAATCTATTAAATACAGAAGATAAGCTCTTGACCTTAACATAGCTTCCATCGATTCCAAAGCGGATTTTATCACGAAACTCTTCTCTAAGGGATGCAACTTGATCCCAGTAATCAAAGTCACTTATTTCATTACCATAGAATTTTACTAATCTATCATTTACACCTAGAAGTAATTCGTAAAGTTCCACTGGTAAGGTAAGTTCTCTCTCCTCATCTAGATGATAGCAAATGAAATCAATAACACGCTTTAATTCAAAGGTTTCAGCCATACCACTACCAAATAAACCAGGTATACCGTTCATGGCATCATTCCAGCCAGGCTTACCACCTTCCATTTCAATACCCATACCAAATGGATCTAGGGTTGCAAATTTAATAAGTCCAAGGGATAATAATTTTACCATAAGATTAGAACTTACCTTATTCCCATTCTTATCTTTCAGCCAGTTACTTCCGTTCTTTACAAATCCAGCTTTATGATTCTTTTCTTCGTCATGAACCAAAGAACCATATTGTCTTACACCTTTTTTACCAAGTACATAAGTTTCACTTCGTCTTAAAACTCTTGCTGCACTATCATAATAGCCATAGCTCGTATCTTCATAAAGTAGTTCTTCTAGCTTATCTGGGTATATTTTTAGATAATCATCGACTAAATCCATATTATAGCCCCAGTGATCACTCCAATAACCTTCACCAAAACCTGCTTCAATCTGCTCATCACAATAGAATAAAATTCCCTCGATTAGTTCATCTAAGCTAGTATTTAACACTACATGATTACTTGAAATTACCTTTGCAATTTGACCTGGTGTAAAGGATTTCACTAAAAGTGAACCTAATTTTTCACCATTACTAGCCACACTCTTTGCTAGATAAGCATCTACTTCTTTCCTTTCTTCTTCTTTCACACAGAAGGTAGAAGGTCTAACCTCTAAAGGATTATATCCATCCATTTGGATTAAGGAGAAGAAGGTTTTAATATTAAAAGTACCTACATGAGGGTTAAAAAATACGTCATTTCTTCTATTTTGATTTACATCTCTAAAATTTCCATTGCCTTGTGAATAATATTCACCTGCAATTGCAAAGAAATTATAGTCACGTTCTGGATCACCATGTTTTCTACTAAATAAGTGAACGACACTAGGATTCTTCTCTTTATTAAATACGAAAGGATACCCTCCACGTAAGAAATTATCTAAGTAGCATTGCTCTACATATTTATCAAAAGTAGGAAGTGCTGTCGTTGTCTTAACATCCTTTGTAAATGTTGCTACGATAGCATCTGCAAGCTGCTCTTTTTCATTTACATACTCAGTCTTACATATATCTAAGGCCTTTTCATTAATTTCATTTACTGAATTAGCAAACCCAACAAAGGAAGCAAAGGTGTAACTCTCATTTGGCTCTAACTTATATTCACTTGCTGTAAAACAACAAGGAACCTTATTATAGAAGCAGCCTTCCTCTGTCTTTAAGTCCTTTGTAGATTTATTTTTAAATTCTACTGGATTTACGAGAGAGGTATCATATCCAAATACCTTATCTACATCAAATAGTATCGGTAACAATTCACCATTCGCTACAGATAAATAGTAATAACCACCTTCAATTTCCTCAACTTCTGCTGAATCATCACTAGAAGCTCTCATTGTAATAAAAGGAATGTTCATATCTGTATTCTTTATTTCAGTCCAGCTTTTTAATAAATTAGACATTTCTTTAAATGCTCCATTAGCAACACCATATGGAATCACTTTAGGCATACCATCTAACATTTCAATCTCCATAAGCTCATTTGAAATGTTTGTAATTTCTACTTTTCTAACTAAAGCCCCAATACTTTCATTAGGAAGAACAAAATACTTAACCTTTATTTTTAATCCATACTCTTCATTTACCTCTTCTACCATAAAGCTATTTTGCTTCATGTAGATACAACGATTTGCTTTTATTTCACCAGGAAAGAAAGGCTCATAGTAGCTACCATTAACTTTAATAAAGGTACGAAAACCCTTTAGCGCTGTATTTTCATATGCAGTATTTGCTGGATTAAACTCCATAATTGCATTGCTTTTATGATGTATTCCAAAACTATTAATTCCTTGTCCTCTGTTTGTGTAAAACACCCATAAAGGGATTCCTTTTATTCCTGCGAGTCCTGGTAGGAAACTAGAAAATGCAGGTAATCTATCATAGTTTTCAATTACATAGGTATCCCCTTGTAATCTATAATCACCCATAATACTCTCTCCATTCTGCCAACTAAACCCATATTGGCATAGCTTTATTTGTATATAGCCCACACCTTCCAAAATTTCAGATGCAGGCTATAAAGATTTATAAACGATATTGTTTGCCTGTTTATATGCGAATACGACAAGAATCTCTAACAACTAGTGCAGGTGAGAGTCTAGTAATATCTCCCTCCAAGTCTTGGGTATGTTGCATTAGTCGTATTATTTCTGTAGCACTTAAACTACCAAGCTCAACCACCGGGCTATGTATGGTGGTTATGGATGGGGAATAATATGCAGCTAAGGTATTATCATCAAAGCCCATTACACTCACCCTATCTGGTACACTAATACCAGCCTCTTGTAAAGCTCTTATACATCCCCATGCCATTTCATCGTTGGCACAAAAGAATGCATCTGGTAATTCAATTCCCTTTAATAAGAGAACTCGCATTTCACTATAAGCTACTGCTTCTTCAAAATACCCTCTTAGGATAATGGACTCATCCACAGCTAAGCCGTATTTTTTCATTACATCAACGTATGCATGATATCTTGCCTCATCGTCATAATTATAAATACCATGGATATACCCAATTCTTCTATGTCCTTGTTTAATTAAGTACTCTGTAGCTAATGTAGCTCCAATTGCATTGTCAATTACAACACTAGACATTCGATTTCCTCTATATTCCCTATCAATAAATACGATAGGCATATTCGTTAAAGCAATTCGATCAATATATTCATTTGATAAACGCTCATTTAGTACAATTGCACCTTCTACACCAGACGAAATAATCATTCCATATATTTCTTCACTGGTGTTTTCATTGCTTACATAGATATTTAATAAATAACCATTAATCTTACATTGCAAATGAATTGCTTGCATTAACATCTTATAGAAGTCACCTTGTATACTAGGAAGAAACAAACCTATGGTATTTTTTTTGTTTGATTTTAGAAACTTAGCATTCATATTAGGCACATATTTTAATTTTTCAACTGCATCGAGCACTTTTTTCCTTGTGTCCTCGCTAACTACGTTTACATTATTTAATACATTTGAAACGGTAGAAATTGCTACACCTGATTCTCTTGCTACGTCCTTAATTGTTACCATACATGTCTCTCCATTCTATTTCTTCATTTCTGTTTATTATAATTAATTATACTTGTGTAACTTAATTAAATAAACTATAAAAACAATAAGTTTCCATTCTTTCTGTTTTATTTTTCAATCAATGCATTAATTTCTTTGCTTTGATATACTCTTACATAATCGATTTCCATTTGTACTGGATAGATGGATTCATCCATCCCTTTTGCACCACCCCAATTACCACCAACAGCAATATTTAATAATAAATGCATCTTTTTATCAAATGGCCATTCCTTAAAGGTTGGATTTTGCTTATATTTTGTTGGTTCAAATGTAAAGTATAGCTCTCCATCGATATATGCCATAATTTTGTCCGGTAACCATTCAATCGAGTAAGTATGGAAATTAGTACTTACATCTGGGATAAATTTAGTGGCTGTCTTTTGGGTATTGATACTATGGTAATAAGATTGTGTATGAACGGAAGCGTGGATGGTATTTTGATTATATCCAACATGTTCCATAATATCGATTTCACCAGAAGCTGGCCAACCACCATATTCCCAATCCGTTGAAAGCATCCAAATAGCAGGCCAAGTACCAAGTCCTTCTGGTAATTTAGCACTTACTTCAATCTTACCATATAACCAGTCGCCTTTACCTCTAGACACTAACCTAGCAGAAGTGTAATCCTTACCTTCATATTCTTCTTTTCTTGCCTCAATAATTAATTTACCATCCTTAACAAATGCGTTCTTATCATCTGTATAATATTGAAGTTCATTGTTTCCCCAACCATGACCACCAGTATCATAATTCCATTTTGACTCATCTGGTAGACCTTCATAGTCAAATTCATCACTCCATACTAAGTCATAAGTTAAATTCTCATAATCATATTCAAAACCTTTTGCTTTCATATCCAATGTCTCCACATCCTTTTCACTTGGTACCACGTAAGCGTCGGATACCACTTTTCCTACTGGGTAACTTTCTTTTTTTTCACAAGCTGTAAACATACCAAGAATAATTAGGCTGTATAAAGCTAACGTGATAGGCTTAAACCTATTGTTATGAACCATTTCGTTCTCTCCTCTTATTCACCAGTAATACCTGTGTTTTCAATACCTTGAATAAATTTCTTTTGAACAAAAGCATATAAAATTAATAGCGGTGTTATGGATATCAATGTTGCTGACATTTTATATGCCTCATTGATTCTAAACTGTGCATTCCCTCTACTTGACGCCGCATAGGTTGCAAAGATACTATCAAAAGCACTTAACTTTGGCGGTAATAGTTCGATACTCGACCTTACAAGAGTTCCCGTTATATATGTTTCATTCCAATTCCAAACAAGTGAGAATAAGAATACAACAAGTACTGTAGTAGCTGATAACTTCATTGCAATTTGAACAAAGACTTGTAAAGGACTAGCTCCATCAATCATAGCCGCTTCATCAAGAGAATATGGAATCAAATTAAAGAAGTTATAAAAAATTAAGATTAATACAGTGGAATAAACTCCTTGCCCCGATATTGACATTAATATCTGAGGAATTGGTGTACCAATTAATTTAATTCCTAATGCATTTTGGGCTGATAAAAATACCATCAGCCTTGGAACCATAAGTAATGGTACTGGTATAATAAATGCTAATAATATTAATATAAACCAAACTTTTTTAAATTTAAAATCATACCTAGACATTGCAAACCCAGTTAATGCAGATACAATCGTTTGTGATATAGCTAACAGTGCAGAAAACCATACTGAATTAAACAAGGTTGTTTTTAAATCAAGCACTCCAGCTGCAACAATTAAGTTTGAAATGGAAAGCTTTTTTGGTATCCACTCTACAGATGGATCAATAACATCTGTAGAGGACATAAGTGTCATAGATATCATTTTTAATATTGGCTTTAAGTATATAAAACTAATACATACAAGAACAAAATATATCCCAAAGGTTAACCATTTTTTTAATGTTCCTAGCTCCTTTATGTGTTTCAAATAAGCGGGTTTCTTTTTATTAACTTTTTTCATTCCTTAAAACCTCCTTACTTTCTTCCTATCCCTAAATAATAGGAAAGATAATCCCATAATCGCTAGAACAAGTAAGCTGTATATCCAGGCAAAGGTTGCCGCAACTCCAAGTCCACCACTGGTATTTTCTGTTGCTTCTATAATAAGTGCATAAACTGGATTGGTAGAGTAAGCTCCTAGTTGTGCAATGGTAAATACCGTTACTACAAGTGCAATCGGTTTTATAATCGGAATGGTTATCTTCCATAAAATTTGCCAGGAGTTCGCTGCGTCTATTGCTGCTGCTTCATATAAATTATAATTTATTTTTTGTAAGCCATTTATAAATAAAATAACAGGAATTCCAGTAAACCATAGTATGGTTGATAACTCTCCAAAAATATCAATTAGTATCATAGCAAAGCGATAAGAATAACTCATTACCATCTGCACGATAAAAATATCCGTAAATTCCCTTGCCGCTTCATCAAAGTTTTGATTAGAGGTTGAATCTAATATTTGTTGCATAACTGGTCCTGACATAATGATTACTGGTAAGAAATAAATTGTTCTAAAAAATCCACGTAGAAAGGTTATTTTGTTTAGCAAATAAGCAAGGATAAAAGCTAAAATTACAATAACAAAGGTATAAGGTATGATCATTAATAAGAATTCGATTAACTTTGGTACAAATTCTGTATTCTCAAAAAATGCCATAATATAATTTCTCATACCCATCCACTTTATTTCAAATCCAATTACCGTTTGTCTTACTTCTGTAAAGCTTAAGTAAATGGTTGCAACAAAAGGAATAGCCGTAAAGATAAGGAAGCCTATAATCCAAGGCATCATAAAACCATAGCCTAATCGATTTTGTTTTTGCTTAAATGTTTTTAATTTTTTCTTTTTCATTTTTCACCCTTACCCTTCTACTCTACAACCATTGCCTTTTGGGCAGGTACGATAGAGTTATTCCATGTAACGGCTTCGTCTGTATAATTAATGATAATGTATTTAACATCATTACCTTCTCTATAGGTATTTAATAATACCCCTTCATTAATTACATCGCGATTGGTCCATGTATAACCATTTACACTACTTAAGACTTCATTTACTTCGTCATATACCGTATGAATTAAATCTTTATATTGACTAAATTCGGTAGAGTATAGATGGGAAGAATTGGTGGAAGCAAGTAAGTAGGAAGGTTCTTCTGATAGAATAAAGGATGGTGATAGATTATAGTCTATCATCCTTAAAATATCAGCTTGAGTGTAAAAGGAGAAATTGGAATATGGTGCATATACTTCCATGGTTCCATGAAGTACCATCTGTAAAAATGGAACTGCATCTGTCTCAAAAACATATTGAGAGGTTCCAACCGGACTATTTAGATACCTGTTGGTATACTTCCATAAGTACATATTCGGTTGTTCTAAATTAACCTTAACACCACTATCCTTTGCCTTCTGCATAGCTTCTTGGTAGAAGGAAATTGCATCCGTTACTGAATTTACTCTTCCATCACCACTATAATTACTTAGTAAAACATTTGATATACCACTAGCAGTTACAGAATCTACGTAAGACGAAAATTCCTTAACATGCTTTAAAAACCATTCTGCAGTCTTCTTAGGATTTGCATATCCAAAATCTGTAACAGGTGAATTTACAGGTAGAATTTCACTTTTATTTATGTTCAAATACCAGGAGTTCACATGCTTTACTGCATTATTATAATAGCTTAGCATTTCTTTATTAATGGTTACATAGTCTCTTGCATAGGAGATATCAATCCCTTTTTCTTTAAAACTCTTAATCAATTCTTTAAACTCTTTTTCACTTCCTATATTTCTTGAATATTTAAGTGAATCCGGTTTTGAAAGTCCTTCTCCCTTTTTTTGCCAACCATATAAACCAGAATTAATATTGCTAAGTCCAAACTCTGTTTGTAGGGCGGTTAACATACGTTTGATACCATCTGTAGTGGTAACTACCACCTCATCTGTTCCAACAATTCCTTTTTTAGAATCAGACATAATAAAGTCAAGTCTTAGAGGAAGGTCCTTACCCTTTACTGTAGTTCCATCCATTTCTTTTAGCACACCAGTGTCAATTAAATGCTTTCTATATACCATAGCCATACCAGTATAATCCGCTTTTGGTGTACCATCTAAGCCATCACCAGCCAAAAATTCATAGGTCATACGTATATCAAATTGATTTGGTTCCTTCATTAATGTAAAGTAACCGTCACCTTTTTTGTTGTAAACTTGAAAATAGCTATTATTTACAGCAAATCTTGGATAAGCCCAGTTATAATAAGTTAAGTTTTCTTCTGGTCTTACTACAATCTCCATATATTCAGCACCTTTGTCTGCGTAAGCCACGAAAGCTGCTTGCGAATCACCATGAGCAATACCAAAAACAGGCATTACTGGGTCCTTTAAAGGTATGGCATCACTTAGAGATGATTGATAGTAAGTATTTTGAGAATGATCTTTACCATACATATCTCCAATATAGTAGGAAAACGAAGCATTGTTATCCGTAAAACGAATTAAACTACCACTTCCATCTGGTACAAAAATATAACCTGGAATCTGATATTTTGGTTCTAAAATATCATACATATCTGTTTCTTCATTATAATACTTAAGAATACCACCACTTGCTCCAAGAAACGGAGAGATATTAATGGAAAGTAATTTATTTTTTCCGAGTCCAGTAATCTCTTCACCTTTGATTTCGTAGGTAATACCACTTTCACCAAATGTGATATATACTTTTAACTTTAAGTCAATGGACTTAAAACTAATATCAAGCCTTCTTGTAGCCTTGTTATCATTTAACGTATAAAGAGTAGATTCAACTCCATCTTTCGATGCACTTGATATATTCTTAATACTTTCTGCCTCATTATACTCAACCGTAATTAATGAATTGCTTATTCCCATAAAGGTATTACTCATCTTCTCTTCGATAGGTATTGCGAGTTCTTTCTTTTCTTCTAGCGTTTCGGCATTTGATACCATCATTTCAATGTCTTTACCAAAAGGCATATCAAGGCCAGTTTTCCAAGTGTATCCAGTACGTTTATCAATAATTGCTATAATATCTCTATCTTCTCTGAAATAGTACTTACAGGTATCTGTTTCATATATAAACTCATAATCATCAAGTACTACAAGATCATAAGTCACCTTATCCGGTGGTAATTTCGTATCTCTATTTGTTGTTAAATATGCTCCATACACATAGCGAAAGGAGATAAATCCAAGTAATAAGAGCAATGGTATATATATAAATTTTCCTTTATTGTAAAACATTACGTACCATCTCCTTTCCTAATCCAAATAAGAATCCCCATAATTGTTCCCACATAATAATTATAATTAAAATAAGAATTACAAAGATTATCATGAATACAATTGTTATAATCAAACTTGATATGGTCTCTCTTGTCGTGTAATCATGAACTGTTTGGAAGCCAAGAAAGATGGATACCCCAGTCCATATTAAACCTATATAAAGAATAAGGGTTAATAAAAAGGACTCATTATAGGTTAAGTAATATGACATTATGGTTATTGTTAACATAGAAACCATCACAGGAATTAATCCATAAGCTGGAATCATATAAACTTGTTTTAAACTACCATCTCCGTCTTTAATGGAGGTAACTAAGTAATTGCATATTATAAATAAGATGAGGACAGCAAAGAAACCTAGTACCAAAGCATTGATATCCATATCTTCTACTGCAACAAATTGATATATAAAACCTTTACTTGTTTTATATGCCATATATAAGACGAATAATAAAGCATATATAATTGTTGCACCTAATACACTTCCATTTCTATGAACACGTATGTTGTAGTACCTGTCAATCGGATGTTTTGGTATTCGAAAACTATATAAAACATCTCTTAAAACAGGAATCCTATTTAAGCTTTCAAATAATGCTCTTCTTTTATTCTTTAGTAACTTCTTTTTATCTACGTAGTTAATTATTACAGACATTAACCAAAGTATTACAATCGCAACCACAACATATTTTAAGGAGGATTGAATACTGGTATTTCTTACTTCCCAAAAAGCTTCTGAATAATATTCTCGATTGCCAGCTACCTTAAAATGTTCCATTGCTTCTTCATAACGCCCTGCATGTAAATATGCCTTACCAACACCGTTATGAGCAAGAACTGACATTTGATTATATTTTAATACCTCATTCCATTCCTTTAGTGCTTCTTCATACAAGCCTTTTTCATAAAGCCCCATTGCATTGTATACCTTTAAAGCATATTCTGTTGGTTTAAAAGATTGTAAATATCCTTTATCTCCATCTACGGTCCAAATATTACGATTGCTGTCCACAGCTATACTTGGAAGTCTAGAATAAAGGCCTGATACGTCAAGGTCAAATACATTAGAACCAAAGGAGAATATAATCTCACCCATGTTGGAATATATTGTAATATATCCATTTGTAATACTTGTATATATAATTCCTTGATCGTCTGCATATACATCCGTCATGGAATCAAAACCATATACTGTATTCTTAAACATATTTCCACCTGAGGTGTTATGTTTTTTAAGACCATCCTCATTACTACCCATGGTTGTAGAATATACAACACCTGCATGGTCAATAAATACATTGGAAAAGGTTGTTGGAACACGGTCTACTAAATTCTCAAGTTGAGCTCTTGTAAAGATAGCATTCTGGAAAGCCTGAGAAAAAGAAAGCCTAGTTTTATTTACAGTAAAATATCCTAAAAACTCACCAGTATGAGCTAATTGAATAATTCCGTTGTAAATACCTTCACCTACCACATACATATTACCACTGTTATCTACTGCAACACGTAAGGGTTCGAATTTTGTGTCAGCAAAGGAAGGAGCATCCGGTTTCGTAAATGTAGTGATATGATTAAATTCTTTATCAAAAAGAAATATAGACTTTGCACTTGGATCAGCTACATAAATATTACCTTCTTTATTTACAAATATCCCACGAGGTTTCGAAAAACCTTCATATTCTAAAATACTATTTATAAGGCCTTTATTAATATCATATTTTACGATTCTACGATTATTAGAATCAGTGATGTACAACATATTTTCACCATCGATATATAAGTCATCGGGTGAAGCTAGACCTAAATTCGTTATTGTTCTATCTGGTAAATATGCATCCTGGGTTCTTGTGTAGTATCCCTTCTCATTAATTGTATAGGTATAACTTGTTGCTTGAGAAGCAGATACCTTAGAGGAGGAAATACTAGATATAACAAGGACGAAACAAAGTACTAAAATTATTTTTAACTTATTTTTCATCGCTTCCTCCTATTTAATACCAGAATGTGTCATGGTGTTCATAACTTGGGATTGCATACATATGAATATGATTAAGTTTGGTAAAAACAGTATTACCGAGGCTGCTGCTACTAAACCTGCAGCCGCAACTGTATTATTCGTAGCTATGGAATTTAAGTAAAAAGCCAAAGTTCTCATCGTATCATTGGTAATGAAATTGTTAGAGGCTTCTGTTGCATTCCATACAGATTGAAAAGTTAAAACAACCGAAGTTGCAAGTGCAGGTTTTGTTAGTGGTATAATAACTTTTCGAATAATACTAATATCCTTTGCTCCGTCCATAATTGCAGCTTCAATTAAAGCATTTGGAATTTGGTCAACAAATTGCTTAACCAAAAATAATCCAACAGGCATTGCAATCAGTGGTAGAATATGTGCTAGCCAAGTATTGGTAAGCCCTGTTCGAATAATAACGATATATCTTGGAACAGCTACTGCAGTAGCAACAAACATAAGCGCCATTTGATTGATACTAAATAAGGTGCTCTTAAGTCTAAAATTCTTTTTCGAAAAAACATAAGCTGCACAAATGGTTATTATCAAATTAAGAGTAACTGTTACAAGAGTTATAATTAAAGAGTTAAGTAAATATCTAGACATTGGCACACCTGTGGTACCCGACAAATGCATCAAATCCTTAAAATTATCTACAGTTGGATTTTTAACAAATATGGTAGGTGGGAAGGCAAATAACTCCCCAAGTGGTTTAAATGCTTGATTTATAATGTATATAACTGGTAATATCATAAAAATTGCAAGAGGAACTAATATGATATAAAATTTTAATTGGGAAAGCGAGAAACGCTTTGGATTTATTTTAGTACCTTGAAAATTAGCCATAATTCATTCCTCCTATTCCTTTTCTCCAAACAATTTGTGTGCTACTTTTGAAAACAAGGTTACAATTAGTAACAGCACAACGGATACTGCTGCTGCATAACCCATGTCATATCTTAAAAATCCATAGTCATCGATATGATTTGTGATTAATTGCCCTGCATAACCTGGTGTTGGATTACCACCTGATAAGGTTACACCGATCCAACCCATATTAAATGCATTTACGATAGCCATTACGGCACCAAATAACATCTGTGGTTTCATGGATGGTATGGTAATATAGAATATTTCCTGAAAACGATTCCTAAGTCCATCCACATAAGCGGCTTCATACAATTCTTCATTGATATTTAATACACCTGATATCATGGCTAAGAACCCGATACCCATAGCTGACCAAAGGGATACAAATATCATAATATTCATAAGATAATCCCCATTTAATAGGAACTGAATCGGTCTATCAATTACACCTGCTCCTAGTAAGAAACTATTAATAATACCTCTTTGGTCCCCAGAGAATACGGTCTTCCAGATAACACCGATGAATACAGAGCCTACCATGGATGGTGTATAAATAGCAAGTGATAGGATTGTTCTAGGGATTGGTTGAATTTGTGCTAACATCCAAGCTAGGATAAAGGAAAGAACATATCCACCAGGACCTACTATCAATGCATATTTTACTGTGTTTGGTAGTACAAGCTTTAAGAATACTTCATCCTGTGTAATAAGGGATATATAATTATCTAAACCCAAGAATTTTGGTAAATTTATTACATCAAAATAGGTAAATGACAAGCCAACAGCTACTGCTACTGGGATTGCTATAAATGTTAGAAATAAAGCCCCATATGGAAGTAGTAATGAAAATGTCCGAATACCATCTTTACGAAATATCTTATTCTTTTTGTTATTCAAAGTCGGTTTTTTACTTGACATTATTCTACCTCCTTCTTTGCTTCTTCGATTTGTTTTACAATCCAATCAATATCATGGATAACATAGGACTTAAGAAGGTTTCCTTCCTCGTCATAATAACCTAGTTCTTTCATTTTCTTTTTTATCTCTCGATTAATAGAGATAAGTTGCTCATCTACTGCAACCTGAGCGGAAGTACCATCAAATACCATGGTATTCCATATATCTGATATGGAACGTTCTACTAGATATTGACCAGGAGTTCTTGGAACATCACGAAGCCATTTTATTTGCTCAAGAATAATATCTTTGTCTGCTTGTGAAAATGGTGCATCTTTCACCGCTTCAACATTAGAAGGCATCCAAACATATTGCTCTCCATAAGTTGATTGTAGGGTATAGGTATAATTTACTTGTGTATCATATTCCGTCCACCATTTTAAGAATTCCCATGCATTGTCTACTTGCTTGGAATCTTTAAATATAATTCCACCAGTACCATTTGCAACATACCAACGATTAATATTACCTTCCTCATCCTCGGTACCAGGGTATGCTGATAATTCCCATTGTCCTTCTAGTTCTGGTGCTCCGTATTTAATCAGAATATAGTTGTTAAGATCTACAATTCCAATTGGTAATATAGAAGAACGGAAGGAGTTAAAGAATGAATTTACCTGTGTATCTAAGGAATAAGCAATAAATAAATTACCAAGTGCTTGTAATCCTTTTACAGAGTTTGGTTCATTAATTGCAGTTCTAAGGCCATCATCTGTATATAGTCTTCCTTTATTTTGGAAAATAAAAGGTGATGTTTGATAAAACCACTTATACCCATCTCCAGTAGAAATGTTATGATAAAAATTCATACCATATCTTTGTAGGGTTGGTAACATGTCAACAACATCTTGCCATGTATCTGGCGGAGTAAGGGATAAACTTTCAAAAATATCTTTTCTATATATTACAGAATGAAAATCAAGTGTTTCTGGTATCGCATATACCCCTTCGTTGTATACATAAGAGACAAATGAACCTGGTACAAATCGGTCTGCTACCTGCCAAAAGTCAGGAAACTGGGTAAAATCATATAAAGCACCACGGCTTGCTAAATCAAAAGGCATATAAGAAGTAAGGCCAAGTGCTACATCCGGCGTTTCCTTCGCTGCTGCAGCTAAGGTTAATTTATTCGCATCAGGCATAATAGATATTTTTACTTTAATTCCTGTTTCTTTGGTAAATTCTGAATCTACCATTTTTTGTAGTAAATCAACATGTGTTACAGCCCTATTTACCCATATATTTAATGAGTCATCTTCTTTTGTTGCTACATATTTATCCGATACAAAGGTATTAATAAGGGTCTTCATATTATTGGATAAGGAAGCAATAATCGTAGGATTGGCTTTCGGTAGTTCCTTATCTCCAAAAACATAAATCCTATCTAAGGAAAAATTTTGCTTTACTAAGGAATTACTAAAACTACCCATGGAGAAGAGAACAGAGTTATCCTTACCTGTTAAATCTTCTTTGTATAAGGCGATTTCATCTGGATATTTAGCCATCTTCTTAATAAGTGCTAATGATTTATCTAGTTCTGAGAAAATTGCACCATTGATCCCATTCTTGGAGTAATCTTGTAAGCTGTATTTCATATAATTAATTAGTGTTTCATATGCTTCTAAATATTCTGCAATATTAGGTAAGAATCTAGTCATCTTCCAAGTTCTATCATCATCCTTTATATTACCAGTAATTTTTGTTATCTCTAATTCAAATTCTGTTACATGCTCTGCTATTAACCTTGCATATCTCCAAGCTCTTACAACCGGTTCTTGCTCTGAACGAATCGAGATGGTATGTTTCCCTTCTGTAAAATATATTTCAAAAGGTGTGCCTTCTTTACTACTTAGAACTTCATTTTCCCACATGTTTCCCGTGGATTT
>JAFAEB010000398.1 GCA_023424235.1 Bacillota bacterium | reverse complement strand
CATCTTGATTGGCTCCTATCGTGTTAACCAAGCCATCCACAATAATATCTTCTTTACTTAGCCCTTCCTTATAAGCTAAATTAACAATGGTTTGTATAATCTCTTTCTTTTCATCCATATCTTTTGGTAAGCCAGCATCAGATAAAGGTAGTAAGATAAACATTGCTCCATATTTTTTTGCTATTGGGATTAATTTTTCTACTTTTTCCTTTTCATAGGATATGGAATTAATCAATCCACGACCAGGATATACCCGTAGAGCAGCTTCAATTACCGATACATGACTTGAATCAATACATAAGGGTACATCAATGCTCTCTAATACCCCATGCATCACTTTAAGCATCATTTCTTTTTCATCAATTCCATTCATACCCATATTAATATCTAAAATATGAGCCCCATTTTCAATTTGCTCTTCAGCCATCTTGATAACAGTATCAATATTACCTTGTCTTAGTTCCTCTTGTAGTTC
Organism: Bacillota bacterium; assembly: GCA_023424235.1. Classification (GTDB taxonomy): domain Bacteria; phylum Bacillota; class Clostridia; order Lachnospirales; family Lachnospiraceae; genus Anaerocolumna. Next base: position 11,051 of record JAFAEB010000398.1, on the reverse strand, counting down.
TTTCTTTCCTGTTGGATTAATACGTTCACCTACAACCATAAATTTCCCAGTTAAATCAAGCTCAACAAGACTACGTTCCGTAGTTAATACTCGATTATAAACTTTCTTTATAACAGGTGGTTTCATACCTTTAACCAGATCACTTAGCTTTTTGATATGATGTGGTGTTGTTCCACAACAACCACCCACAATACTAGCCCCTGCTTTTACTAGTTCCATCATTTCTCTAGCATAGTCATCTGGTCCTAGTGAGAATACCGTTTCCTCATCTTTAAGCATAGGAAGTCCTGCATTTGGTTTTGCAACAATCGGAATATTACTATATTCTTTCATTTCTGATACAATCTCACACATACTTAAGGGACCTGTAGAACAGTTCACACCAACACAATCCACACCCATACTTTGTAACACTGTAACTGCAATTCTTGGGTTAGTTCCATATAAGGTTCTCTTAGTCTCTTCAAAGGTTAATGTAACCATAATTGGTAGATCACAAGTTTCTTTCACTGCTAATACTGCTGCCCTACATTCATTTAGGCTCATCATGGTTTCAATAACAAACAAATCAACACCTTCTAGTAGTAAATAGGCAATTTGCTCTTTATAAACATCCACAAGCTCTTCAAATCCAAGTTCACCAACAGGATATAATTGCTTACCTGTCATTGTTAGATCACCTGCAATGTATACCTTATCCTTAACTCCTGCTTCCTCTATCGCTTGTCTTGATAGTTTGACTAAACTCTGATTCATATAAGCAATTTGATCACTTAGTCCATATTCTTCTAATTTAATTCGATTACTAGTAAATGTAGGAGCATAAATAATTCTAGAACCTGCTCTAATATATTCCTTTTGTAAATCTATTAAGCACCTACTATTATTTAGAATCCATTCCTCCGGACATACACCAGTAGGCATTCCTGCCTTTTGCATGTTACTACCAGTAGCACCATCTAGAATTACAATTTCATTTTGAATTAGTTCACTAAATTCTTTTCTTGTCATACTCTACACTCACTTTCTCTTATAAAATGAAACCAAAGTTTATCTTAGCCCAAACTACATAGCTATATAGGAAATTTAAGTTCACCATAATACCAACCACAGATGCCATCTTTCTTAACATAATAGCCTCTACTCGTTACTTCCACTACTTTGATAGAATCATACGCATCAATCGGAATCTGATAATTTGTTGAGTCTTCACACCGAAAACCTGTATTATCACTATAAATGAATTTATTTAATATCCACATACATTTTCCAGAACTAATGTGTTTACAATATGAAAACTCATTCTCTTTATTAAGTATCTGAATATGGTTATCCGTCCATGGAATATAAATGGAATCATGATTCCCTTCTTGTTTATGAAGGGCAATCCCATAATCAAGCTTATCATAGGACTCATAGGTGAATTCTTCACTATTGATATTTGGTATTACAAGACCATTTAATTGCCCATCAATTGTTACAATATTTCCACCATCAATGCTAATGATTTTCTTTTCCCTACTAATGACAGGATTATAATTTGGGTACCTCTTACTATATAAAGCTACTGGCCAATGGCCTACTACCACGTATTTTTCAAACTTCGTCCCACGGTTTAAGAAGTCATCCATCTTTCTAACACAATTTTGCTCTTGCTCATAAAGAGGTGTATCCGCTAAATTAGTTAATCCACCATGCACAAATATAAAATTTTTTGTTTCTATTATATCTGGTAAATTAATAATAAAATCCAACTCTTCTTTAAAATTTGCTAATAGAAGCTTACTTATGGTTAGCAAGTTACTTTCTTTATGAAGAGGATATTTTATTTCATCTAACATTTCATTAAGTAGACTGTGGCAACCTAATAATAGATAGGATAGTAGTCTAGGATTTTCCTGCTCTTTAACAATTTCTTTTGTTATAGCATCACAATTTCCACATATAACATACACTTCATACTCACGTTGTAGCTTTATAATATAGCGCAAGGTTTCTAAATTTTTTGGTCCTTTTTCAACTAAATCCCCAATTAAGAACAAGATATCTTCTTTACAAAATTTTAGTTTATCTAGTAAGCCCATTAGAGCATCTAGATTCCCATGAATATCACTTATGCAAATTATTCTCTTATTCTCATCTATTTCAATTTTTTCAACTTTAGCATACATCCTCATCACTCCAATCAAGCAAAGACTTGCTATTTTATTATTATCTTATCCATTAAACTTACTCGATTAAATGGCAACATAAAATAATACCCATCCGCAAAAGGACTTACTTTCTCAATTATTTCACTTGCTATCTTTGCTCCAACTAGCTCTGCTTCATCCTTTGTCATATCGATATGATAACGTTCTAATATTTCATCTGGTACATGAATTCCTGTAATCTCATTCTTAACAAAATTAGCATTTCGATAACTAACAAAAGGCATAATGCCACATAAGAGTTTCGTTTGGACTCTTTCTTTTATATATGCAATACGATTAATATCTTCCTCTGTAAAGATTGGTTGCGTTAAAAAGTATTTCGCTCCACCTTCTATTTTTTTCTCCATTCTTTCAATAATTTTATCAAGGTTACCTCTTCCATAATTAAGGGCACCACCATAATATATTGGCTCTGCGTTAAAGTGTTCCAGATTCATATCCTTCATGTAATGCATCAGCCTGATTGAATTGTAGTCGAATACTCCAGTAGTTGATTGTCTATGTTCACTTGGAATAGGATCCCCAGTTACAAATAGCATATTTCTTACCCCATTAATATAGGCACCTAAAATACCAGAACGGATAGCAATTAGATTTTTATCTCTACAACATACATGTGGCATAACATGAATGCCTACTTCATGATAGATTTTTACTGCCATTAAAATAGAGTCTACTCTACTTCTTCCCATAGGTGAATCTGCAATGGTAATAATATCAGTTCCAGATGCTTTAAGCTTTGTTGCACATTCCATAATTTTATCATCTGATGCATCAAAAGGTGGATCAAGTTCAACAGCTACCACCTTCTTGCCAGATTCAAATAGTTGATAAAACTCGTTTACAGAGCTTAGTCTACTAGATTTTATGTTAGCACTTCTCTTAACACGAATCCCACGGTTATTTGAATCTAAAATAATATTCTTCTTAATATATTGGATAAATTTTGGTGTAGTACCACAGCAACCACCAACAATATCAACACCAAGATTAACAATCCTATCGATATTTCCACCAAAATAGATTTCATTATTCATAAATATCATTCGATTGCTATATTGCTCTGGATAACCTGCATTAGGTGCAATTGCAATATATTTATCTTTTGGCAAGCTTAACTTTTTAATAATATCATACATATGCCCAGATCCAATTCCGCAATTAAAGCCTCCACCATCGATGAGCGGATTATTTGCGATTTCATCCAGAATATGGGATGCAGATAGTCCACTACTGCTATATCCATTTTTATTTATGCAAAAATTAGTCATTATAAAAATATCTGGAGCTTTTTCTTTTATATAGGGTAATAATTGATTGATATAATGAAAGTCTGAAAAAGTTTCAAAAAGTATAATCTCAGGATTAAATTTTAAAAAGGTATCTATTATAAAATGATACTCCTTAACGATATCCTCTTCTTCTCTTGTTCCCTTAGCAGGAATTGGTCCAATATCACAAGCAACAAAAATTACTTCACTTGACTCTTTTGCCACTCTGTTTGCTATCTTTACAGAAGCTTCTAATAACTGTTCTTGTTCTTCTTCACTAATCTTTAGTACTTCTCTATTCAAAGCAAAAGAATTCGTACGTATAAAATTAGCACCGCTCGCTATATATTCTTTATGGATTTCATATATAATTTCCTCTTCACTACAATTAGAAAGTTCTGAAATTGATGCTTCCTTATTTTTAATACTAGAAAAATAAGTTCCCATAGCTCCATCCATAATTAATTTATGTTCTTTTAAATAATCTCTTATTGTCATTACTTCCTCCAGGTGTTAAATCCTATATCAATAATTGCTTTACATTATCTAAGAATCGATTTAACTTTTCTTTATTAAGCGAATAATAAATTCGATTTGTATCACGCTCAAGGTTAACTAAGCCAGCTGCATGCAAAGTACTCATATGGTGAGAAATGGTAGCAGTCGTAAGATTAAAATGACTTGCTAGCTCTTGACCATAGGCTTTCTTATCCTTAATATAAATTAATATATCCATCTTACTTTTATCGCTTAGTAGTTTTAATAGAGAAGTTACTTGATTTTTATCTAGTTTCTGTAGCTTAATACTTATGCTATCACCAAATAAAACACCTTTATGCATATATAAGCAGGTATCATTTATCTTACCTAATTCATTTACTGACATTGTACAAGAGATCCCATTACAGCCCGCAATGGATGGTATAATAATTACTTCCTTGGCAATATTTGAAATATTTAGATTAAGGGAGCTTTCTATATAATTATATAGATCATTATTTTCAATAAAATCAGTCCAATATGATGTAAATTCAGATACAATTTCGTTCATTACATCTTCCTTATCCTTAATTAAGGCTATAACTCCCCTTAACATCTCTTCTAATTCTGTAAGGTAACTATTATAATTTAGAAAAACTTTAAGTAGGTTCCACTTATCTGCTATTTCAATACTTGCTTTTTCAATTATGGATAAATAATCAGTTATTTCTTTGCTATTTCTATCCCATTCTTCAGAAAAGCTACCATTCTCAGCTAGCAAACCAAGCATATGATTATAGATTTCAAACTGATTATAGCTTCTTAGTAGTTCTAATTTTTCCTCTAAGGTGTGCTTAGAAACAGTAGTATGCGTTAGCAAAATTAGCTTTGCAAAGCATATAAATTCATCATTTATACTATGAAAGTAAAAATCCAATTTTTCCTTGTTTAGATTCATATTACTATAGATGTATTCACTTATATCTACGATACAACTTAATTTCTCTTCCATTTTATCATTTAATGTATATTTATACATTAGTTTTTTCATTAAATCTGGATAACTATCATTGTTAACATATCGATACAAAAATTCAATGGCTTCAAATACATAATCGATTCTACTTCTAACAGTCCCTTTCATCGCTTACCTCCGAGGAATAACCTTATTTTACTTATCTTACATCATAGCAAAAATAAAAGCAAATAGGAAGATAATTTCATAATTCATCCTTAAAATATACATTGGTTTACATAAGACATTCACAAAATTCATTTGTCGGAATATGATATATTGTGCCGATAAATCTTTTCTATTTAATTAAGGAGGGTTATTATGACTAGAGTAAGTATATGCGAAACACTTGCATTACTTTTCAGTATCATATTTGCTGTAATTGTTGCAGTACTGTTTGCCTTGCTACCAATACCAAATATAACTACTGCGATTATTATCAATTTGATATTAGCAACTATATTACTCATTTTGTATTCAGCCCTATTAGGCTTTATACAATATACTGGAAATATTAAAATACGTCTCTGCTTCCGATTTACAAGCACACTTTTCTTTATCGGAGTAATTGGTTCCATTATTGCTTCGATTATTGCACTTTCTATCACCTTAACACCTAACGTTTTAGGAGTTATACTAGTTGGTTTTATTGCTTTCTTTTTCTTGCTAATGCTAATCACTTTTGTCTGCTTATTAAATTGTTTAGCAACAACGAAGAGTATTTGCTGTCATGATAAAAAACCAGGTGAAAAAGGTCCAATTTGGAGTGAGCATAAAAGTCCGGAGCATAAAGGTTCAGTTGAATAAACATTTTTTTTGGGGCTGTCACACTAAATAGTGGGAGCCCTTTTTACATAATGCTGTTTATCAATTTATAGTTTCTAAGGTGCAATTCTTTTCTTACATCAAAAAAAGGGAAGCTGTCGCTTTACGATTTTTCAATCTTTAAAGTGACAGCATTTTATTTTTTTAACTTATCAGATTTAACAGTTATAATATTTCTCATTGAAAATTTACTGAACTTAACTATAATTCTTATTCAAAAAAGTAGGGACAGCCATTTTTAATGCTCGTATTATCTCCTCTTTATCTTTATTTTCTAACGCTCCACTTAATAAATGTAACTTTTCTTCTATTTCTTCAAATTCGATACCCTTCTTTTTCTCAATATAGATTTTTTGATTTGCTGTTTTTTCTAGTTCTTCCCCTTGCATTAATAGTTCTTCATATAATTTTTCACCAGGCCTTAGTCCAATTTCTAATATTGGTATTTGAGTGTATGGTTCAAACCCTAGTAAAGTGATAAGATTTTCTGCTAGGGTAAGGATACTTACTGGATGCCCCATATCAAGAACATAGATTTCACCATTACTAGCCATAGAGCCTGCTCTTAAAACAAGCTCTGCAGCTTCCGGTATCGTCATAAAATATCGAAAAGCTCGTTTATCAGTTATGGTAACGGGTCCTCCCCCTTTAATTTGCTTCACAAACAATGGAATGACAGAACCATTAGAACCTAAGACATTACCAAACCGTACTGCAACAAATTCTGTATTACTAGTTCCTTTCATACTCTCAATTATCATCTCACACATTCTTTTTGTGGCACCCATTACACTTGTAGGATTTACCGCTTTATCCGTTGAAATTAAAACGAATTTTTTAACCTTATTCATCGCTGAAGCTTTTACCACATTATAAGTACCAAAAATATTATTCTTAATAGCTTCCTCAGGGCAATCCTCCATAAATGGTACATGCTTATGAGCTGCAGCATGAAACACGACATCAGGTTTATATTTTGATATCAGTAATTCTATTTTTTGCTTATCTTGAACAGAAGCAATTTCCACTACAAACGAGAGAGACTCCTTATAAAGGTACATTAATTCTTGTTGAATTTCATAAGCATTATTCTCATAATTATCGATTATAATAATTTTATTAGGACTATACTTTGCTATCTGCCTACATAATTCGGATCCTATACTACCTCCACCACCTGTTACTAATATCGTTTTCTTACCAAGGAATGTTTCAATTTCCTTTTTGTTAAAAGATATGGTTTCTCTTCCTAATAGCTCCTCCATATTTAAATCTTTCGCTATAGAAAGCAAATTCGCCTTTTTATCTTGTAATATTGATAATAAATCAGGCAATACCTTAACATTAATATTCAACTTTGAAAGCAGGCATAAAATTTCTTGTTTTCTTTCTGATTCAAGAGAAGGAATTGCTAAAATTACTTCTTTAATAGGTGTATGCTTAATAGAATCATTCATTTTATCAATTGGTCCCAAAACTGCTATGCCACGTATTTTCTTTCCGATTTTTTCTTTATCATCATCAAAAAAACAATAGACATCATATTTTGATTCTGGATTACTTCTTATTTCTTCTAGTAAAATCACACCAGCACCACCAGCACCTATAATAGCTAACGATATTTTATTCCTTTTACTTTTTGCAATCATCTGTTGGTACCTTCTATACAATAACCGTAACAATATCATGTTAAGATTCGATACACCACAAACTGCTATTATAAATATGGTAGAAATTTTAGCAGTTAAAAAGTAACAATTAATATAACTATAGGTAATAAAACCTAAGACTCCTCCAAAAATCAAGGTTATAAATTCCTTACACTCTGCAAATCTCCATAGATTATTATAGGTTTTTAAAGTAAACTGCCAGAAACAAATGGATAATATGAAAGTAACTAAATGTGGAACTAATAGGGATAGGTCATTATCACCTATACCATTTTCATGTGGTAAAAGAAGATATAGTACAGTAAATGACAGTGCTAGTATAAACAGATCTAGAATAAATATATAATGTTTTAAAAACTTAACAATACGCTTCATTACAACATACTCACTTCCTTATAGTTATTAAACTATAATAGTTTGGATTTTTACAAAATCCTATTTTATTCTATGTTATATTGTAATTTTCGTGATAAAAACAGCCTAAAAGTTGAGCTTTTAGGCTGTTCTATTAATATTAAGATATTTTATTCAATTGGATTATAAATGCTAATCAGATTATTTATCCTATCGGATTATTTATCCTATCGGATAAAGGGAAAAATCATCTAAGGTTCCCCACCCTTTACTATCACATTTTATACTTGCTCCAATGATTACAGTACCATCTTCTATTTCTATATTCTCTATTAGTGGTGTTCGCCAATTAACCCATCCATCCACATCTGTTTTAGCTGTATAGGTTTTATCTCCTACAATTGCATAAATAACCATGTCTTGATTTTTTGCATCTCCACCTTGAATAGCTATTTTAAAATTATATAAACCAGGTTTTAAATTTGTAATCGTTTGCTCTACGGTAAAATCAACTGGATTTGTTGAATAAAAATGTAATGATTTACTACCTGTCTTTGCATCGGAGACTTTTTCTTTGACCCCAAGTTCTGTCGTTGTATTATTGCTTATCTTCCACATAGATAAATCAGTTTCTTCAAAACTATAATTATCTACATAGTTTTTCTCCATAACCGTTACATAGCATTTAACAGGATACTCTATACCATCAAGTTCTGAAGTACCATTCACGATATAGTCTCCTATCATTTGATTGTTAACTTTACTTTTATCCTCTTCCTTCCATACAATTGGAATGTCTTTTATACTAGCATCGTTCATTACTGCTGTAACTTTATCTGGATATAAAACTTCATCCTCTACACGAACACGAACATAAACATCCTCCATTGCATCGACTCTTAGCTTAGCAGTTGCGCCTTGATTTACATACTTAAATACATTAATAGATGCTAGCGGTTTCCCATTAAAGTCGAACAATGCTTGATTATCCCAAGCAGAACCACCATAGTAGACACCGGCATCTTCACTATCATATTCCTTTGCATAGCTACTTGCCCAGCCAGAACCGTATTTTTCCCATAAGGCTGCTCTGTCTTCATAGCTTTCACCAGGTACTGGAATCCATGCTGGTTCCCAGTAAAACACACCAAGGCCAGACTCTCCAACATTATGAACTGCTTCCATAACGTCTCTAACTGCATTGGCTTGCCCCTGTACTGTGATAGGATAATTCTTTGTATAAGCACCACCCTCGCCGATGCTGTTTCCATGATTATCCCCATCTTCATAAGTATAAGCATAGGAGGTCTCTGCAACCATAACAAGCTTATTATAGGTATTGGCAATATTTTTTAATACTGTCGTAAGGTTTTCTAAGCTACCATGCCAATATGGATAATAAGATGAAGCAAAGATATCATAATCTACTTTATAGTTATCTAAGATTTTTGCATACCTATCATAGCTTTCTGAATTCTCTGGATTCGTAAAATGTATGGCGATTTGAATCTCTTTCTTCTTATCTTTACTAACTTCTCTAACCGCTCTACTACCTTCTATCATTAATTTAGAGATATTATTCCAATTAGTCTCTCCAGACATACCAGTCGTTGTTTCATTTCCTATTTGTACCATGGAAATATCTACACCAGCATCTAATAACTCTGTTATACTTGTTTTCGTATATTCATAAAGTGCATTTGCTTTTTCATCAATAGTAAGCATTGCCCATTCTTTGGGTGCTTGTTGCTTCTTCGGATCTGCCCAAAAGTCAGAGTAATGAAAATCTAGCAATACCTTCATCTTCTCTTTTGTTGCTCGTTTACCAATCTTAATAACAGTAGCTAGATCATTATTGCCACCACCATAACCTTTCCCATCTTTATCAAAAGGATTATTAAATAGACGAACTCGTATGTAGTTAACACCAGACTGCTTTAAGGTTTTAAATATATCTTGCTCTTTTCCTTTTTCGTTATAAAATAATACACCGCTGTTTTCCAATGAAATAATACTTGAAACATCCACTCCTTTTATAAAATCTTTCGATAATCCCTCTATTTTCTTTACAATTATTTCGCTCTCTACTGCTTCTTTATCCATAAAACCTTTCCTTGAATTTAGAAACACTAGTAGTATCGCCAGTAATAAAGCACACCCAATTAACATAATTTTTCTTTTCATGCTACCATCCTCTCCTAAAAATAGAGCCTGCCAAAAATATATGTTCTGACAAGCTCTATTGTATCCTACTTAATTATTGCATGATATTCAATTTTCCCAATTACTTCATTTATTTCACAAGCAATACCGTTTTTAAAGGTCGGCCAAGTTTCTAAGAACACCTTAGCATCTTCTTTTAGTGGATAGATTTCTACTGTAAGCTTATTTGGAAAATCAAATCTTCTAAGTCCAATCGGCCAAGGCTCTCCAGTATAAAAATGATCTCCAATTAGCTCATTATTTAGATATAACTTTCCACTATCACCTGCATAATCGATATGAAGAAATACATCCTTATACTCATCAATCTTATCGATTTGGATTTCATATACATGCTTCTCTTCATCTTCCTTTATAGACCTTACAGTTACATTAATATCATTTTCTTTTAATGTACTTCTATATACATAGAAATCTCCATCCATACCAGCTTCTGTAAAACCTTCTGGAACTTTACTAAACTGTGGATAAACCTTAAGAGTTGGTAGCTCATAGCCCATAACTTCAATTCCTTTATCCGTTTCAATTACAGCATCATTGCTTACAATTAAATACTCTTTATCTAGAGTAACCTTGTAAGCATTTAAGGCATCCTTGCGGCTAAGCGTTAAAAGATTACTTGGAGCTATATCTCCTACAATCTTGTAATTTGCTTCTCTATCTCCATAGAATACAAAGGTTTGGCCATTGTTTAGTTTACAAAGTGGTGTAACGAATGCAGTTTTTAATATTCCATTGCCAATCTTCATATTAAACGGTAAGAAAAAGTATTCTTTATCCTTAACATCAATACTAGGAAATGTTATCCTTTCCTTCTTAAGGTCAACACTTAATGTTACATCCTTATGGTCAGCTAACGAATATCTTCTCTGATAATTATTAACAAAGGCATAACCACTATCACCATTATGACGATAGGAAGTTCTAAGGTCTGTAAAGTTAGTTGGTTTTAAAGGATTGCTATCTGGTATAAATGCTGGCATTTCACATAGTTCACTAC
>JAFAEB010000403.1 GCA_023424235.1 Bacillota bacterium | reverse complement strand
ATAACACATAGTATAAATCATGGACTAAGCCAATTTGATGAAATTATTGTTCTTGATTCAGGTAAAATCGTAGAACAAGGTAGCTATCAGGAGCTTTGTCAGAACAAGGGAATTTTTTATGAACTTCTGGGGGATAAGTAGAGTAGAGAAGGTATATCATTTTATAAAATTGATTAAGTAAAGAGTGATTGGTGTTCAGAACATTCATAAATTAAATATGTGGAGCAAAATGTAAAGGAGAATCTGTAATGATATGCTATCCCTAAAGTAGATAATGCTATAAAGCAATTTCTGCTTTAGGGATATTTTTATTAAGATTTATTTCTATTTTCTAATAACTTTAATTCCTCAGCAATATCTCTTGTTAGAGCACTCAATCCAAGTCCTGCAAGCAATGATATAAGAAATACTCCAAATGAAACCACCATTAGGATTGCAGCAAGAGGGGTATTAATAAAGCCATACCTAAGCATCTCTCCTCCTCCATATGCAAATCCAATGATCGTTAATAGGAAAGATATTGCGGATAAAAGATAGAAAATTACAACCATTTTTTTTGTCCTATCAAAATGATACATAAATGCTCCTTTCTGATGTCATAATTTTTTTTCTGAGTTATGTTTTAGTAAATAATGATTGTTATGTAATCTATTTAATGGTAGCATATTTATATATCTAAGTTCAATATATTTATAAGCAAAGAATTAATTGTAGCACTACAGATACTACATATATATATTTAAATTTGGATTAGGAGTACATTATATTTACATATCTGTATTCCTTACTTGATAAATTAGTTATAGTTGTTTAGTGCATAGATAATGTGGAGAATCGGGGGATGTTATTATGGTATTAAAGGTTCAAAAAGTTAAATTTAATAGTCATGATACAAAGTCAATCTATTATGAGGCTTTTCCGAAAGAGGAACGCATGCCATTTTGGATGATGGTTGGTATGTCGAAATTCTGGAATACTCAATTTTTATCTTTTTATGATAATGACAGATTGTGTGGTTTTGTTTATATGGCAAGCAATAAAAAGCTTGCATTTATTATGTTTTTTGCTGTTGATAAAGAACTTCGTTCAAAAGGTTATGGAAGTAAGATTCTAGATAAGATACAAAAAATGAATCCTAAAAAGAAATTAATTATAACTATTGAGAGATGTGATGTTGATTCCGCTGATATTGAACTAAGAAAAAGACGAAAGAATTTTTATTTACGAAATGGATATAAAGAAACTGGTTATTTGATAAAACTTGCTGGTGTTGAACAAGAAATAATTATTATGAATGGGGACTTTAGTAAGAAAGAATTTATAGCATTTTTTGCTTTATATAGTAATGGTACAATGTGGCCAAAGATTTGGAAGTACTCAGATTGTAATCAGATATTTAAATACAGATAGTTTTTGGAGGGTATTACATGGAGTTAAATGACTTGTTAGAATTATTAGAAATTCCCCTAGAGGTAATGGATAGAATGGTCCAATACGGGAAGGAACGTAAAATTTCTGTTGATAGTAAACGAATGGGATTACTTCTTAATAGAAGTACATGGAATGAAGGTCTTGAACAGTTGAAAGAGCTTGTAGGAGAAGATCCTGATGGACTTAAAATATTGTGGGAAATGCTTAACATAGCTTGTGAGGTGTATTTAAAATATGAGAAGTACGGAATTCATAAACAAATCTATGTTGATACCATGAAGTTTTGTACAAGATTTTTACATGAATATTATCAAGTAAATCACACTTATAAATTCGTATGGTCTTGGTGGTTTACGAGGCAATTATCATTTCAAGAGTTCCGTGTTGGGTGTCTTGAATATGAGCTTATTGAAGAAAAGGATAAGTATATATCAATACATATTCCTTCTGATGCTGACTTAAGTGCAGTAGAAGTTGATAAGTCTTTTGGAGACTTTAGACAATTTCTAATTGATTATTTTCCAGATTGGGTTGATGCAAAATGGTTTTGTGAGTCATGGATGATGTCTCCTGAGTTAAAAAAACTCATAGATGATAAATCAAACATTCTTGCCTTTCAAAATAGATTTGATATAGTATCAATTAATTATGATAGTCTGGGTGTATTAGACTGGGTATATCCTGGTTTTAAATCTGTTTCAGATGATTTACCAGAAAAAACAAGACTTCAAAAAAATATGAAGAAATTTTTGCTGTCTGGTAATAAAGTAGGTTGGGCAAAGGGATTTATTAAAAGTTTATAGATTATTTAGGAGATTAAAAATGATTCGAATATTATTTATCTGCCACGGCAACATATGTCGTTCGCCAATGGCTGAATTTGTAATGAAAGATTTAGTTAAGAAAAAGGGATTGGAAGATTTCATTGAGATAGCCTCAGCAGCTACAAGTACAGAAGAAATCGGTAATCCTGTCCATTATGGAACAAAAAATAAATTAAGAGAATTTGGAATTGATACCAAAGGAAAAAGAGCAGTTCAAATTCGTAAAGAGGATTATGATAAATATGATTACTTAATTGCTATGGATTCTAGAAATATAGTAAATATGAAAAAAGTTTTTGGTGAAGATAAATCGAACAAAATAGTTCGATTATTAGATTTAACTGAGCTTAAAAGAGATATTGCAGATCCATGGTACACTGGTAATTTCGATGAGACTTATGAGGATGTATCCTTTGGTTGTAAGAAACTATTGGAGATAATCTTAGGTAATATAGATAAGTAATAAGCGAAGCTTAGCCAGTTAAGCAATGTGTAGAAATAGTATTGACGCAGGCAACAAGTGACATATATAGTGATAAACTTTTATATCGCGTTTTTGCTGTGTGTTAGATTATTGAAATTGAAGATATAGACCAAAAGAGAGTAATGCTTGATAAAAGCCGTTGTAATAAAATGATCAAGGATTGTAACGAACTTTATGCCATTGCGGAAGAGACCTTTTCTCTTGAATCATTATATGTGGAGGGGATAAAAAACAGAGGTTATATAAATACCTCTGTTTTTGTTTCAACAATTGAATTAAACTTTAATATGCGAAAGTTTATATTTCGCACTCAAATTTTAAGTAATACTCAGGCTTAGTCACATAGTCTAGATAGGTAACTTCTCCACTAAAATTCCGATAAGCATTAAAACGTTTTACTAAGTAAGGTAACGTAATATAATCTAAAACCTTATCCTTTGAGACCCAAATTACTTCTGAAGTTTCATCTGAGCTTTGTAATTCACCATCAATATACTTACATGTAAATCCAAACATTACTTTTGTAGGGATTAAGCCGTATCCATTATAACCTTGATAAGTTCCCGTATTGGAAGATACACAAATTAATTTGCCCACTTCAACATCTACTCCGGATTCTTCTTTAATTTCACGTTTCAGTGCATCGATTAGATTTTCACCAATTTCAACCTGACCACCTGGAACACTATAGATTCCTCTGTTTCTGCTTTTTACTAAAAGTATTTCGTTCTTATCATTTTCAATGATGCCATCAACAGCAACAATATGTGTAGGAAATTCTTTCATACATTATACTCCCTTCAAGGTTTGCTAGATAATTATTCACCTAGATTTTACCATAAAAGCACTCTGTTGTAATCTTGCTTTTCATAACATTATCCTTACAATACTTATTAAATATAACTTTTAAAGCATTAATATAGGCATCATAATTTACTTCGCCTTTTTTTGGAGCAAAAGATGCTGATAGTGAACCACCTATAAATGCATCAAGGGATTGAAAGATGGTATTATCAAATTCTGACTTTATATAATTATTTTCACCGAATAAGTGTTTCGCTCTATCTTCATTCGGAATATAATTTTTTTTCACAGAAGTTTCTTTACAAAACTTTCTTGTTTCATTCAGTTCATTGTCATATGGGTTACCATCAAATCGATTCCATAATAAAACAACATAACCATCCTTTTTTAAAATACGTTTAAATTCTAACTTCGTATTATCATTATCAAACCAATGGTAGGCTTGAGCAACCGTTATAACATCAATACTATCGGTTTCTAATCCAGTTAGTTCAGCAGTTCCTTTTAGAATTTTGTAGTTTGTACTTATGCTATGTTTGCTTTTGGCTATTGCAATCATATCCTCATTAGGTTCTATGGCAAACAGTGTAGTTCTTGGTGTAAGTAGTAGCCTTGATAACTTACCGGTACCAGCTCCTATATCTGCAATGTTTATGTTTTCTTTTTTTATTAATGTTAAAATTAAGTCTCTAACTTCATTTGGATAAGATGGACGATAGTCATCATAATTATTGGCTTTATCATCGAAAGCATTATGACTAACATTTAATTTATTCCATTCTTCTTCAATGATATTCATTGCTTTTCTTATAAAGGTAGGTATACCAAACAAGGTGTATCTTGCTTTTTCTTGAGTGTCTATGTATTCATAATAAAAGCGATTATATCCAGTGGTATCAGGAATAAGACTACTTATATGGTTGGATAGTAAAAGTACGTGTTCCTTATTATTACAGTAATAATCTACAATTGTACATGTTTGAATATCACCTTCCATATCAGTATTTACTCCATCAATAAAATCCATAATATCTTGCTTTCTACTATCTAGCATTTCTTTTTCAATGGAGCTATTCTCAAACAATCTATCGATATCCTCTTTTGTAAATCTCCATTGACCACCAACTTTTCTACCAGTTAGCAATCCATCTTTTAGGTAATTTCGAATTGTTCTTGTTGTTAATAAAGTCATTTTTGCAATGTCATCCACAGTGTATAGTTTATCTATATTGCTCATAGTAGGCTCCTTATATAAAATGATAATTTTTGGTAATTTCACTATATATCATAAATTTTCATAAGTAAATACTTATTTTCATATATTTTCATCTTTATACTCGTTTTAGTTTTCCTAGCAAATAAAAAAACATACTAACTTTCAATAGGTATACTCATTTTCAGTGAATACACATTTTTATTGTGTACACTCATTTCTTATATGTTTATTTATTGAATAAAATGTGCTACACGCTCCACATGTTATGTGCAATAATATTTAATAATATTGTTTAATAAAACATATTTTAGTATTGACAATAGTGTGTACCACACAGTATAATCAAATTAAAGGAGGTAGTAAAATATGGGTGATATGAATGATATATTATCCTCTTTGACTTTGGAGCTACGTAGAGGAATAATAGTATTAAGTGTACTTAGTCAACTTAATACTCCACAATATGGATATGAGCTAGTTAAAAATCTTGAAGATAAAGGAATTTCAATCGATACGAATACACTATATCCTTTGTTAAGGAGGCTTGAAAAGCAAGAGATTCTTAAAAGTGAATGGGAAACGGATGAGAATAAGCCAAGAAAATATTATAAGAGAACAGATTTTGGCAATCAAGTATATGAGAAATTATTAGAACAATGGAAGCAGATGACTTTAAGTATAAACCAATTATTATGTGAAAGTGGGGATTAATAAAATGACCAACTATAAAAGTAACTATATGAACAATGATTTAATTGATCGTTACCTATATGATGTAGTAAGAAGACTTCCAGAAAAACAAAGAGATGATATAAAAGAAGAATTAAAAACCTTAATTGAAGATATGTTATTAGAGAAAACAAATGGTGAACTTCCATCTGAGAATAATATAAAGGAAGTCTTAACCATATTAGGTGAGCCTAGAAAGTTAGCAAGTAAGTATAGAGGTGAAGATGATCATTTAATAGGTGGAGCATATTATCATCAATATCTTAATTTATTAAAAATTATACTACCTTGTGTTGCAATTGGTTTGGTTGTGGTACAGATTGTATCTTCATTTGTCCATGCTTTATCCTCTGATAGGATAGGAAATTATTTGGGAAATGAGTTAGTAAATATTTTAACCATTCCATTTACCTTAATTCAGGTTGTAGGTATTATAACAATTGTATTTGCTGTACTAGAGAGAAGAAAGGTAAATGTAATTCTTTCAGATTCTCAATGGAATATAGATAAGCTACCAATCATACCTGTAAAAAAATCGATTATCAAAAAGAGTGATTGTATAGTTAGTATTGTGTTTGGTATAATAGGTGCAATTCTTTTTACCTATGCACCACAATTAATGGGAGTATGGTTACCATATGAAGGGGAAGTTATTTCGATACCAATTTTTAACCTAGAAATATGGAACGTTATCATACCATTAGTTTTGATTAGTTTTACATTAGATATTATACAAGAAGTTGTAAAATTAACTGTGGGTATATATAATAAATATATATTACTTACCACGATAGTAACCGAAGTAATTGGTGTAGGTATATGGGTTATTATATTTAGAGTATTTGATATTTGGAATATGGATTTTATGCCTCAGTTAGAAAAAGTTTTAGATAGTAATTTAAGGGAAGAAATTGATGTTTTATTATTCTTAAATTCAACCCAAATGACTAATATTGTACTAGGGCTAATTGTAATTGGTTCTTTTATAGAAATTGGAATAATTACTTATAGAACTTATCAATACCATATAAAAGCAGCATTATAAGTTTTTAATATTCCCTAACAGCAGCAAGTTATTAATTGAATCCAAAAGCTTTTCTCATACTAGTATGATGGGAAGTTATATGGAGTTTTGGATTAATACTTGCTGCTCATGTGTTATCATTATATTATATCATTTAAGGTATGGGTTACCTTATTAACCTAAAAATATTTTATAAGGAGAGAAATGATGTATGAATACATCATTCGTGTGTGGTTATGAAAGTAGTAGCATTTAATGGAAGTCCGAAAGAGCATGGTAATACATATGAAGTATTAAATATTATAACGAATGAATTAACAAAGGAAAATATTGAAGTAGAAATTGTCCATGTTGGTAACAAAACAATAAAAGGATGTCAAGGCTGTGGTGCTTGTTTTAGAAGCAAGAATGAGCGATGTATTATTGATGATGAAGTAAATGAGTGGATTCAAAAGATGAAAGAAGCGGATGGAATTTTACTAGGTTCACCAGTTCATTATGCAGGTGTGGCAGGTACAATGAAATGTTTCCTTGATAGAGCTTTCTACGTAATGGGAGCAAACGGTGGAATGTTAAGGCATAAGGTAGGAGCAAGTGTTGTGGCAGTACGTAGAAGTGGTGGTATGCCAACGCTAGAACAATTAAATCATTACTTAAGCTATTCTGAAATGCTTATGCCAACCTCTAATTATTGGAATGTAATTCATGGTGCAAAACCAGGTGAAGTATTAGAAGATTTGGAAGGTGTACAAATCATGCAAGTATTAGCTAAGAATATGGCATGGTTATTAAAGCTTAGAGAACAAGGAAAAGAGATTGTTCAAGAACCTGAAAAAGAGAAAAAGGTAATGATGAACTTTATTAGGTAATGGAGTAGTTGTCGAAATAGGTCGTAAAGATTTGTGTATAAGGCGAAAGTAATATGGCAAAAATTACTAGAATATGTTAAGATGTAGTATGGTCTATAATATATAATAGTATATAATTGCGAAGAACGTAATTTAACTGATTTGTGCTGAATAAGATATGACACAGATTTAAATTTTCTCATTGTTTCGCAAGTATCAAATCGATAATGGTATAATGAGGTGATTTCATGGTATTAAATATAGAACAAAGTAATAGTCTATTAAATGTACTTACGGGTAAATCAGATGTTTATGATTATCAGTTACATGGAAATTATTATAACATCATTATGTTTAAAGTATTTACGCCGAAGACACATTTGAAACTAGAACTGAAATATTTAAAAGAAGCGAAAAAGAGAATTGAGTTGCATATTTGTGATACTCTCGATATAATAAAAATCCAATGGAGCATGGATGAGATTTTATTATTAGTAGTGGGAGATAGTAAAGAGGAACTTGATACAATAAAGGATAGATACATTGGCGAAATATTAAATATTATGAATTCCTATCGATGCCTAAGATATTTTGGAAGTGTTGGTAAGATGGTATCTAGTGTATTAGAGTTACCTTTATCTTTCCACGAAGCAAACCGTGCTTATGTATATCGTTTTATTTGGGATAATAGTGTAA
Source organism: Bacillota bacterium (assembly GCA_023424235.1). GTDB lineage: Bacteria > Bacillota > Clostridia > Lachnospirales > Lachnospiraceae > Anaerocolumna. The sequence continues at coordinate 1,083 of JAFAEB010000403.1, read as the reverse complement.
TTTTAGATTACAAAAGTATACCTGTTAGTGTAAATGATATGAAGGTTAGTTCAAGTAAAAAAGTTCATGAGTTTGCTACCTTTGATAAAAAGAAAGTAGAAGCTTTTCTTAATAGCGGTAGAATTGAAGAAGTAGATATCTTTGTTGTAGAATATCTAAAAAGCATTGGAAAAACCAATATGGATTCCTTTTTATTTCGCCAATACATCGTTTTAGATACGTATTTCATATCTACGAATTATATTGATGAACTAGGATATGATGGTGAACTTATTGAAAAACCTTTAGGGAAAGATGCAAGAATGATGTTGTCTGTGATGTCTTATGATTTTATGAAAGAGTATCTCATTCGTATCTTTACACAAGGAATTAGTCTGAGAGATGAATATTATTCAATATATAAAATTTAATAAAAATATACCATTGATACTAAATTATGATAAAAGAATAGAGCTGTTTTTACAGCTCTATTTTTTTATAGTTGTTCAATGAATATTTTGGTAAAATAGTTAAGCATTGCTACGATGTATTGTAGGTATTATTAATGGTGGAGGTATGAGTTATGCTTAAGACTTTAGTTACGAAAGAATGGTTAGATAAAGTTACTAATGTGGTTCCAAGTAAAAGACAGTTAGAATGGCAACAACTTGAATTTACTGCATTTTTCCATTATGGTATTAATAGTTTTACTGACAGAGAATGGGGGGATGGAAGAGAAGATATTAATTTATTTAATCCTAGTAGATTTGACACAGATAATTGGTGTGAATCCCTCGTATTAGCAGGTATTAAAGCGTGTATTATTACGGCGAAACATCACGATGGTTTCTGCCTATGGGATACAAAGTACACCAATCATTCCGTGATGCATACACCTTTTAAGAAGGATATTGTAAGAGATTTATCTATTTCATGTGAAAAGTATGGAATAAAGTTGGGAGTTTATTTATCACCATGGGATAGACACGAAAAGACCTATGGTTTAGGGAAGGAATATGATGATTATTTTTGTAATCAATTAACAGAATTGTTAACAAACTATGGGCCTCTTTATACAGTATGGTTTGATGGGGCATGTGGAGA
>JAFAEB010000384.1 GCA_023424235.1 Bacillota bacterium | reverse complement strand
TTACTGTTTTGGTTTATTTACTATTCGTCTCATATAAAGCAAGCTTTATGTTGAGATTAATAGAATGAAAATTTTATTAGAATTTTCAGGGTTGTTTTATTGTTCAATTATCAAGGTGCATTGCTTTGTTGAGCTTGTATATCATATAACATTTTTCGATATTTGTCAACATTTATTTTTAAGTTTCTTCAGCTTGTTTTTATTTTCTCACCGAAGCGACTTAATTAGTATATCTCATTTAATATCTTTTGTCAACCATTATTTTTATTATTTTTAAAATAATTCGAAATGTTTAAATTGTTTATAAAATTCATTCATTTCTCAGGTGACTTTAACAACTATAACACTAACAATAACATAAGTCAAGCATTAATTCGATATTTTATTCTATTTTTCTACTTTCCTATCTTTTCGCAGCTATGGTACCTATCTAATTAATACAATTATATCAATTAACCTACTTTATATATAATTCAACTATATCTATAATCCTATTCTATCGATAATCTAGATATCTGTTACCTAGATCCATAGTTTTCTCTATTTCCTAGGTTCGCCTAACTTAGAATATATTGTTAGTATAACTATAAATAGAAACTTTTATACAAATTAATTCATTAATTCATTACTTTTATGCTAAAGAATAAGGGTACCTATAAAGCACTTAATCAAATGCAGAATAGTTCCCCTTATAATATTAATTCTTTCTAATTTAAATTCTATCTTAATTCCTTAACGGCTCACTATAAGTACAACTCTGTAAACTAAAAAACCCCTACTCAAATCTAAACCAATCTAAATCAAAGTTACTACCTGGTAAGAAGATAAAGGTAACCTTTTGTATTCCTTTTATGGTATTAAGCTTAAATTCTCTAGTCTCACTAGCTAGGGTAGCTGGGATTTCAATCATTTCCTTTGTTATCGTTCCACCCTCTTCTCCTTCAAACTTAATATGAATACTATTGCTTGCAGCATTGCTTCTTCCACATAGAATTAACTTATTTATGCCTTCATGAAAATCCATATGGTCAAATTCTATGGATACATTATTTCCAATACTATTAATAGAAGGAGCACAAATGTTAAAGGAGTCACCATATATTTTACTGTTATCTGTAGCGAATAGCTTACTAGTTCCTTTATTATAATGTTTAAACATAAAGCCTTTAAAATTAAGTCTATTTCTAAATACAAAATAAATAGTCTTAATTCCTTTTAGACGATATGGAAGATGAAAGGTATTACTAATAAAGGTATCCCATCTAGGTTTTGCACGATACGTTCCATTAAGAACTAATTTACTATCCTCGTCAGCAGGATTCCCCTCCCAAATTTCAAAGGAAGCTTCTTCTCCATTTAAATAATAAATCGGTAGGGTTACTTCATCAGAACCATATTCACCGAAATCAACACCAGAAAAACCGATGATGGTTTCTGTATGGTTCGTTACAATCCCACCTTCTTTTCCACTGTCTACAGTTTCATTACTACTATTATAAAGTCCTGCTGCCACAAACTCATATGGATTAATAGTTGCAGCACCAATACCAGATATAGAAAATTCTAATTCTGATATTACTTTTGGAACATCTCCACCATTATAGCATGAACAACGTAGTCTGAAATCTCCGTCACCTAATGCTTTAATGATAACTTCTCTATTATCTATAGAAGGTCTGATATTCGCAAGATTACTTTCAATACCACTTGGAGTTACAATCTTCCATTCAAGATCAGAATAAGTCGCATTGCTTGGATAAAGAGTAGCTTGAATACATTTTTCTAAGTTATCTTTATTAAAATGTGTACCTGATGGATTACTTAAACTTATCTTTCTTATTGGAACTTCTGTAATAGCTTCCGATCTCTCATTCTCCGTATGTGCACTAACACCTTCTATTTTTTCACAAGCTATTGCATCCATATAGATAGTCTTATTCTCTAGCCCATAGGAGCTAACAGTGATTTCTACTTGACCTTCTTCTTCCTTGGAGGCAATAATAGCTAACAACTTACCATTAAATAAACGTCTGCTCGTACCCTTATAGCTATCATAATCGGAGCTATCCCCATTATCAAGACCGATTAAGCGTCCTGTTCCCTTAACACTTACCTCTACTCGGTTGTTGGCATTTTCCACTGGGTAACCATCTTTATCAATCATAGAGATTTCCACAAAGGCTAGATCCAGTCCATCGGCTAAGATGGTATATTTTTCTGCACTTAACACAATTTCTGTTGCATCCGTAAAGGAATGATTTTCTTTTGCTGCAATTACTTTTCCCTCTTCATCATAGGCCACTGCTTTTATAGAACCTTCTTTATAAGGTAACTGCCATGCTCCATAAAGAGTAGTTCCATGTAAATGATCAATTTCAAATATTCCTTGTGATTCCTCATTATAGAACAATTCAACCTTTGGTGCGTTGGAATACACTCTAACATCAATGAGCTGCCCTTCGTTAAAATCCCAATAAGGCAAGATGTGAATCATAGGATTGGTTTTGTAATCCGTCCACTCCGCCTGATAAAAATAAAAACTATCCTTTGGAAAACCTGCTGTATCAATTTGTCCAAAATATGAATTCTTGGTTGTATATGGAGTTGGCTCTCCAATATAGTCAAAACCAGTCCATAAAAATTGCCCCATAGAAAATGTTGCATCACGATCCTTTACTATTACATCCTGAGTTGTCTTAGCTCCCCAAGAAGTACAGCAGTTACCAAGAGAGGAGCATTGTTTATCATCATGAGTAGCCGTCATTATATCTGCTGGGAAATGGTACACACCTCTACTTTGTATCGTGGAAGAGGTCTCACTACCATATATAAACCAATGTGGATACTTTTTATGATGTTCTTCATATAAGTTTTCCGCATAATTATAGCCTGCTAGTAATAATTCATTTGCACAGTTTTGTGAATTTTCCCATGGCATATAATTAGAACCAATTGTAACAAAAGCATTTTTCTTAGGATCATGTAAAAGAACTTCCTCTTTTAAATTCTTAGTTATTTCTAATCCTCTATCACTATGATGGGTATCTGGTATTTCGTTACCAATACTCCACATAATAACACTTGGATGATTGCGATCTCTTCTTATCCAACTTGCCACATCAATTTTGTACCATTCTTTAAAAAATCTACCATAATCATATTCTGTCTTTTTCATTTCCCACATATCAAAGGCTTCCGAATTCACCAAAAAGCCTAACTCATCTGCAAGCTCCATTAACTCTTTTGCAGGCATATTGTGAGAGGTCCTGATAGCATTTACACCCATTTTTCTTAAAGTTAGGTATTTACGTTTCATGGCAACTTTATTAAAGGCAGCTCCAAGGGCACCTAAATCATGGTGTTCGCATACCCCATAAATTTTTACATGCTTATCATTTAAGAAAAAGCCTCTATCAGCATCATACTTTATCGTACGATAGCCAAATCTTTGTTCTATAACATCTAGGATTCGTCCATCTTTTAGTAATTCTGTTTTAAGAGTATATAAATATGGTGATTCAAGACTCCATAATTCCACATCTTCTACTTTCATCTGATGAATTATAATCGCTCTATCCTTACTAATAGTTTCTATAACATCACTTACCTTAACCGGAGCATTATTCGCATCTATTATACTTTGACGTATGATGATATTATCTTCTAGATCTTTTACCGATTCAACTTCTGTTTCTATGGTTGTTTGAAAACCATCCTCTGTCTTTTCGTTTACGATATAGATTCCATCCGTTACTAGATAAGTAGTAGCTGTTGTAATCATATATACGTTTCGATAGATCCCTGCTCCTGAATACCATCTAGTATTTGGGGATTCATGTATAACCTGAACTTTTATATTGTTATTTCCTTCTATTAAATAGTTTGTTATATCAAATTCAAAACTTGAATAACCATATTTCCATTCACCTACTTTTTGGTTATTTACATATACGACCGAATTCATGTAAACACCCTCAAAATAAATATGTTTAACAGAATCCTTCGTGCTATCAACATAAAAATCCTTAGAATACCAGCCATCGCTACTTTCATATAAATCGTTTGTATTATAAATTAACCAATCATGTGGTAAGTCAACTGCTTCCCATCCATCAACCTGATTCACCTCATCAAGTGTGGTATTAAGAGGCATTTTAATAAATTTCCAAGCAGAATTAAACAATAATTTTCGACTCATTGGACTCTCCTTTTCTTTATATAACTAAACTACTATGCAGCAAAATATTACTTATCTTTAAGCTTAATTCTAGTAATTGTTGACCATACTGTCAATCAATGATATTATCCATTTATATAACAATATGAACATTTAAGGAGATTTCTAAATGAATGGTTATTCATATCCTAATATAGAAAATGAAAAAAGCTTACCCTTCTTTGTAATGGGTATTGGTGTAAATCCATATCAGCATCATATTAAACGAGATAATGGTTATGAATATCACCAGATTTTATATTGTACCAAAGGAGAAGGAGTCCTACATATTAATAATAAAACCTATCCCATCCTTCCCTATAGCTCCTTTTATATACCTGCCGATGTTCCCCACGAATACTATAGCCTAGGTGATGTATGGGATACTCACTGGATTGCATTTGGGGGTTTTGCAATCGAAGAAACTCTATCTGTTTTTCATATTAGTACTGCAGATGTATTTGAATTAAAGGAGCATAAAAATCTAGATGTATATTTTAAGAAAATATATAACATGAGTAAAAGTAATCATAGCCACAGCGGACTGTATATGTCTGGCTTGCTCTATGAATTTTTAATTGAGTATAATAGAACCATTAATCATAAAACCTCCATCGACAATATGTCTAGTAACGAAACGATTAAATCTGTCATTCAATATATTGATGACCATTATAGAAAGACCATTACCTTAAAGGATTTATGTACTGCTCATAATGTATCTGCCCAGCATTTATGTAGGTTGTTTCAGAAATACTTGAACCTAAGACCAATGGAGTACATTAACTTAATACGAATACAAGAAGCCAAGGCACTTCTTAAATACTCTCAGTATTCTATAACGGAAATTGCAAAACAGGTGGGATTTTTAAACTGTAACTACTTTTGTATCTTATTTAAAAGACTTGAGTCCATGACCCCAGGAGAATATAGACGGACTCAGTAAAGAGGGAGTAAAAAGAGGTTAAAGATTGTAAGAATTTAATTTCTTACTTTCTCTAACCTCTATAGTTTAAACATCTAGTGTATTAATAATAATTATTTGAATCCTATATCTTATAATTTATATCTTTAATTCATAACTTATGTCTCATAAGCTATATCTTTAATTCATAACTTATATCTCATAAGCTATATCTTATACCTATAACCATCCTACTTATAATTCAAGTAATAACTTACGAACTAATTCACAATTAGTCAAGCTCTAATCCACCTGTATAAAGTTGATAGTACTTGCCTTTTTCTTTCATCAGTTCATCATGATTTCCTCTTTCCACAATTCTTCCTTGTTCTAGAACCATGATAACATCTGAATTCTTAATGGTAGATAATCGATGGGCTATAACAAATACCGTTCTACCTTCCATCAGCTTATCCATACCTTCTTGAACGAGAGCCTCCGTTCTCGTATCAATACTTGAAGTTGCTTCATCTTATATTAGAACTGGTGGATCTGCGATAGCTGCTCTAGCAATTGAAAGTAGCTGTCTTTGTCCTTGTGATAGATTTGCTCCATCTCCAGTTAACATAGTATCGTACCCTTGTGGTAAATGTCTTATGAAATAATCTGCATTGGCTAATTTTGCTGCTGCATATACTTCTTCATCTGTGGCATCGAGTTTACCATAACGAATATTATCTGCAACTGTTCCGGTAAAGAGATGAGTATCTTGTAGAACAATACCAAGACTCTTTCTTAAATCACTCTTTTTAATCTTGTTAATGTTAATTCCATCATATCTGATTTTACCATCTTGAATATCGTAGAAACGATTGATTAGGTTGGTAATGGTTGTTTTACCAGCACCTGTAGCTCCTACAAAAGCAATCTTTTCACCTGGATTTGCATACATTTCAATATCATGAAGTACGATTTTTTCATCGGTATAACCAAAATCTACTTTATCAAATACCACATGACCTTCTAACCTACTATAAGTTATAG
>JAFAEB010000244.1 GCA_023424235.1 Bacillota bacterium | reverse complement strand
TCTTCTGCTATCGAAGCTTCTAGATTCTGATTTTCTTGAATCATCTCTTCTACTATCAAAGCTTCTCGATTCTGTTTTTCTTGAATCATTTCTTCTACTATCGAAGCTTCGAGAATCATTCCTTCTTCCGTCTGTTCTTTTTGTATCTTCTTTTCTACCACTAGTGGTTCTTGTATCTAAGCTTCTTAAATCTTCTCTTTTTCCGTCAAAACTTCTTGTATCAGCTCTTCTAGAATCAAAGCTGTTGGAATCTGTTTTCTTTAAGTCTCTTTTATTATTATTTGATTTATAGTCATCTTTACCTTTATCTTTAGCAAAACTAGATTTTTGACCTTGCTTTCCTTTATCATATTTTCTTGCTGTACCCATATTCTGAGATTTGTGATAAGCCTTTCCTTGCCCTTTTCCTTCCGACTTCTTGGCAAACGTTATAAGGCCGTCATCCTCTTCATTGTCCATTCCGTATATTGGAGTAGGATCATTTACAGAACTCGCAATTAATTCATTTAAAGTTGCAAGTTCTTTATCTGTAACATTACGATATCCACCTAATTGTAAGTGACCAAGACTAATATTCATAATACGAATACGTTTTAGGGTTAATACACGAAATCCGAAATATTCACACATTCTACGTATTTGACGATTAAGACCTTGTGTAATTATAATTTGAAATGTAGTCTTATCCAAGGCTTTTATAGTACATGGTTTGGTCACTGTATCAAGTATTGGTACACCTGCTGCCATTCCTTTTAAAAACTCTGCAGTCATTGGCTTGTTAACTGTTACGATATATTCTTTATCATGGTTATTACCAGCTCTAAGTATTTTATTAACAATATCTCCATCATTGGTTAAAAGTATTAAGCCTTCTGAATCCTTATCAAGTCTACCAATAGGAAAGATTCTTGACCCATAGTTAATGTAATCAACTATATTATCTTTATCTCTTTTGTCTGTAGTACAAACGATACCCCTTGGCTTATTAAAGGCAATTAGTACTAATTTTTCTTCTCTATTAATAACTTTTCCATTTAGGGTAATTTCCTGTCCTGGTTTTACTTTTGCTCCTGTTACAGCAGTTTCACCATCAATCGTTACTTTACCATCTGCAATATATTTATCTGCTTCTCGTCTTGAACATACACCAGAATCACTTAAATACTTATTTAAACGAATCTCACTTTGAATCTCATTATTATCTAATAAACTTTTCGTTCTTTTTGCCATATTAGGCTCCTTTTTCTTTCATTATTTTCATCGGTTTCTCTAGATTTAATCTATTCATTATTTCCCTTAAAAGGTGATAATATCGAGTCTTTATTTACCTAGTCTTTCCTATGTATTATATCAGTATGTAAAAGAAAGTACAAGTAAAAAGGTGCCATCCATAAGGATTGGCACCTGTCATTTTTAATCGTTTTGTACTACTTTTTTTGCACTTTCATCAAGTTTAATATAAAACTCTCTTAATGCTTCGTCAGCATCTACAGCTTTTTGTAAATCATCGTTAACAGAATAGATAAGTTCCATAACTTCTTCTGAATTACGTACTGTATCTAAAAATTCTCTTGTTTCATCATTGATATCACCTAAATAGATATAAACTTTACCATTATCATCCGTCTTTAAAAAGAACTCATTCATAGCTGGTGCTAATGTTTCAATACTTGTAAATTTAACTTCATGGTATGCATATACAATGTAGCTTCCTTCTTCTGGTCCTTTTTTCGTATATACATCAATATTATCATAAGATTCTATATAATTTGTCTTTCTCGCCATATCTTCAATATCTAGAAGGGAAGGATCATTTACAATTCCATCGAAAGCTTTATCATCTTTCTGTAATTTTGCCTCTAAATAATTTTTGATAAGTTTGTTTATCTCTTTGTTCGCATTCTTTTCTAGTTTATCTTCTTCTACCACTGCTAATGAACTTACTTCTGCATCCGCTTCATTAGGTTCATCAAAAGATTTGAATGTACTAAGAACATCTTGGTCCTTTTCATTTAAACTTTCTTTATTGTCTGCTACATCAAATGATGCTATGCCACTTACTTCAGACTCTATCTTTGCTGTATCTTCTGCTGCTTCTTTTTTTGACTGACCTACCATTGAAAAAGTTACAAGTCCTATTCCCATAGTACACATACTTACCATTATAATCATTTTTTTATATTTAAGTTTCATTGTAATCTCCTTATAATTGCTTCGGAACCATTAATTTCTACTCCTATGATACCAAATCTTCAAAGGAAATGCAACACTTAAATTTTTAATTTTGTAACAAATTTAATAATTTCGTAACATTTTATATCACAAATTGACAAATATGGATAAGCCTACCAAATTTATTGTATTTCTTATTTCATATTTATTTACTTTTTTAAGAGAATATATTATAATATACAACAGTGTTATTTTTTGCATCTATAGCTCAGTTGGATAGAGCATTCGCGTCCGAAGCGAAGGGTGGCTGGTTCGACTCCAGTTAGGTGCATTTTTATTCAAATATATCTTCACTCGGTTTCTCTGCTATCTTTCCATATACATTTAATGTGTCTTTCGTTATGTCACAAGTTGCAAGCAAAACATCTTTTAATTCTATACTATAATTTGCTAATTGCTTGTCTATCCATTTTATATTCTTTCCAGTTAGTTTTAGATTACGTTCCATTATTTTTCCGTCAATTATTACGTTAGCAAGTGGGTAGTTTTGGTTAGGGGATAGGTTTAAATCCTTTGTGTTTACAGGACGATTATCTACTTTAGGTAATATACTTAGCTTTCCATTTGGTTCTAAAAATATAGTAAATACATCTTCTAAATCAAAATAACCTTGTACACGACACATAGATAAAAACTCATCAACATCGATTTTCGCTTTTAATAAGTTTTTATAGAATATCTTACCGTTTTGAAATAATAAAATAGTATTCCCCTCCATTAAACGCCTGAACTTAATCGACTTACATGTTAAATATGAAACTAAAGTCGAAAATAAAGCATAAACGATCATTGCAGTCAATGGTTTTAAATAATCATCTTCTAATGCGGTAGCCATTTCTGCTGCTATAGAACCAATTGTAATACTGTTAATGTAGTCAAACATACTAAGCTCAGACATCTCTCTCTTACCCATTATTTTAGTTAAAATAAACAAAACAATTAATGAGCCTAATGAAGTTATGATAATTCGAATAATTTCCATATAGCATCCTATCCTTTCGATTGTAAACTAAATTTAAATTTTAACAATAGGATGTACATATTATGTAATATTATTTCTATTTTAATGTTGCAGTGAAATTGCATCATCCTTTCTCCTATAGATATAAACATGATTAGATAGGACATCTTCAGTTGCTACTTGAGTATCATTTACATCAGAAACCATAGCTGCTAAATCTGATAATTTCATTGTGTTTCGTATAGGAATTAAAATAAGCTCATGTATACTACTCGGTAAAATATAAAAGTCACTGTTTCTTTGATTCGCAAATTTTTTTATAATTTCAGGATATAACAAACAACTAGCTCCATTAATTCCTTTTACATTGCTCAATACATACATGTTACTTTGAAGTTCCTCTTGCTTAATTGGCATAATCTCAGCCTCAAGTGTTACATCTGTTTCATTTGAATTTAAGTAATTATTATCATTGTTTAGAATATCATTTATAACATCCTCCATGCTTCTTATTAAAGGGGGAAATAATCTAGGTGTATTTATTCGAGCTAACTCTGTAACCACTTCTATGCTTGTATTCCAGTGCATTAATAAATCATGAGTAATTCGAATCGTTCCTATCCCTTCTCCATTACTCTGTATTAAGCAATGAAATGTTATAGCTAAATCTAAAAATGAAATATAAGGAATCGTCTTTAATAATTCTTTATTTTTATCGTTATTAATAATACGATATATTATAAATGATTTCATTAACTCGAAATCATAATAGTTCGTATTTTGAGCTAGATCATTATATTTCGAATTTTCATGTATCACGATAATTTTTTCTATTATACTTTCTAAATTAATCCCTTCTATATACTGTTCATAATAGTCGTTTAAATAGATATTAGGCGATAGGGTATCACCAGATTTCAATATTACAAGTCCATCTAATTCAATGGAATTGTTTTTAATAATATGATTAATCTTTACTTCATATTCATTCCCCTTAACTCTACTTATTTCATCTTTTACATACTCCATAAACTCCTTGAAGCTTAAATTTTTAGTGCTACTTCCCTTATTCATAAAACTCATCCTTTCTTTTATCTTGCTTTATAATGTCCTTGATTCTTATTGGTTTATTTTCTTATTTCATAATTTTCTTATATATTATTTGCTTATAAGTATAACATTTAAGACTACTTTCATTTGTTTAGAATGATTTTGATTTTATTACTGTGCTGATCATTGTGTTTTTTTATTTCGCTATTACTTCTTTATTATTACATGAACAATGAGATTTATAATTTGATTAAGCTCTAACTCTTTTTTAAAGAGAAATATGAATTAATTCGAATCAAAACTTTGATTAAGTAGATTCAAGATTAAAATTGAAACCTTGATTTATGTAGAATCTTTGAAATATATTGATACCTTGATTTTTGAAATAAATTGAAACCTTGATTTATGTAGAATCTTGATTTATGTAGAATCTTTGAAAGTATGAATCATATGAATTAACTGAATCTTAGAATTAATTAGAATAAATGCCCTAAATTAAATAGACATTAAGAATTATTTGGAGGAATTACTTGGAATTTTATGAATTGCATAGAATAAATAACAAGATACTGAAATAAGCAATAAAATTTTAAGAAATATCATTCAAGATAAGATTATTGTATTGAATTTAGTGACTATCCCTATCATAACAAACCAATATAAAAGACGCAAGCCTATTAGTGAAAAAGGTATGTAAAAAATATGCTTTCACATTTGTATATAATTACATACCTTCGTCTTTTAATAATTAACTATTAATTTCTGAAATACTTAATATTACCTGAGAAGGTAAATAAAAAAACCACATCCCAAGAAATGATATAGAGTATATAGTTTCAAACAACTTGTGATTAACTTGAATGAAATTCATCAAATTGTAAAGTCCTACATTAATATCACATAAAGAAAATAATACAAGTCCCAATAAAAAAAATGAGAATTCCTTTTTTCTGTGTTTGATAAAAATAATAGAGCTATCAAATATATTGAATAGGAATGTAATAAAGTATACTATCGCTAGAGAAAGAAGCATTTCAAGTTTTATATTATTCTTTATCATTATAAAAATGACAAAAGTCGATATAATTCCATTTCTTATTACAAGCATAAAAGCATATCTTGTTTTATTATATACATGAATTCGAATAAAGTACAAAAACTGTACGATTATGAACGTTACTAATCCCAATGTATAGGAATCCCTTATTAAGATAAACCAATCTGAAATCATAGTAAAGAACATCGCGAATAACAGTATATATGAATCTCTTTTATTCATCCTATGCTTTAAACTATTACTAACATATAAGAAACAAAGTACAATACTTGAAAATTTTAATAGATTGGATATTTGATATAACTCATAATTTATAATATCCAAACTCATAAATGATATATACATTATTAACTGTAGGATTATAAATAGCAATTGCGACTTATCCTTCTTAAGTTTATCAAATACATTAAAACTTATTTTATTTATACCTTCTTTCATAGTAAATCCACTCCTTACTATACTATATTCTACCCTATTATTTTATGGTAAATCACAAAGAACAAAACCACCATAAATCTTATAGTTAGTTGGATTTATAGTGGTTTGTATTAAATGTAGTATATTTTATTCAATTAGGACATTAATAATAATTCTGCTTTATCTTTCGGTAATGGTTTACTATATAAATAGCCCTGTGCCTTATCGCATTTAACATCTTTTAAGAAAATTTGCTGTTCATCCTTTTCAACACCTTCAGCAATAACAACTAGGTCAAGATTTCTTGCTAAGTTAATTATCGTTTGTACAATGCTTTGGTCGCACTTACTATCAAGTATCGTATCAAGGAAACTTTTATCGATTTTAATATTATTAACAGGTAATCGTTTTAAGTAGTTCATTGAGCAGTATCCAGTACCAAAGTCATCAAGGGAAAAAGCAACGCCTAAATCTTTTAATTTACATATAGTTTCAACTGTATATTCAACATCATCTAATGCAATAGATTCCGTTATTTCTAATTCAAGTCTTTGTGGATCAATACCAGATTCGGTGATTACATCCTTAACCATATTTATAAATTCACGGTCTCTAAACTGTCTAACAGAGATATTAACTGCCATAACAAGTTCTTTAAAGCCTAATTCTTCCCAAGCTTTTAGCTGTGTACATGCTTCTTTTAGAACCCA
>JAFAEB010000239.1 GCA_023424235.1 Bacillota bacterium | reverse complement strand
GTTACTTTTACATCATTTACCGTAACGCCACCTTGAGTTATAGTTCTTCTAGCATCGGAACGAGAAGTAGCCATTTTACCATCTACTAAAAGTGTGATTAAGTCAATACCAGCTTCAAATTGATCTTTTGTATAAGTAGTAGTAGGCATATCTTCTGATTTCATACCGCCACTAAATAAGGCACGAGCAGCTTCTTGAGCCTTAATTGCTTCTTCTTCACCATGAACAATTTTAGTAACTTCATAAGCTAATACTTCTTTTGCGAGATTAATTTCTGCATCTTTAAGAGCACCAAGTCTTCTTACTTCATCCATTGGTAGGAAGGTTAATAAGCCAAGACATTCTTCCACTTTAACATCTTCAATATTTCTCCAATATTGATAGAATTCATATGGACTTGTTTTACTTTCATCTAGCCAAACAGCACCCTTCATGGTTTTACCCATCTTAATACCTTCGCTAGTAGTTAATAATTTAAAGGTTAAACCAAACGCTGGTTTTTGTTCTTTTCTACGAATTAAATCAACACCACCTAAAATATTGGACCATTGATCATTTCCACCTAATTGAAGATTACATCCATATAATTGATTTAATTTTAAGAAATCATAAGATTGCATGATCATATAGTTAAATTCAAAGAAAGTAAGACCCTTCTCCATTCTTTGCTTATAGCATTCAGCACTTAACATCTTATTAACTGAGAAATGAACACCAACTTCTCTTAAAAACTCAACATAGTTAAGATTTAATAACCAATCTGCATTGTTAGCAATAATGGCATTATCGTTATCAAAATCAATGAATCTAGATAATTGCTTATAGAAGCAATCCGCATTATGTTGAATTGTTTCTTTTGTCATAATTGATCTCATATCGGATTTACCAGATGGATCACCAATCATTGTTGTTCCACCACCAAGTAATGCAATTGGTCTATGACCAGCTCTTTGCATATGCATCATAGCCATTACAGTTAAGAAATGACCAGCAGTTAAACTGTCAGCAGTTGCATCAAAACCTATATAGAAAGTTACTTTTTCCTTCCCTAATAATTCGCGAATTTCTTGCTCGTGGGTTGTTTGTTCAATAAATCCACGTTCCAATAAAATATCATAAACATTAGTTGACATTTTATATTCCTCCTTAGATAAATTAAATTTATTATATATGATATTGTCCAACTTTTCAATGCAATTTAATCCAATTTGTCATATTCATTTATAACCTTGGAATATAATAGGTAATAGTATAATACTATAAAATAATTGCATTTTTAAACGAACAGAATAAATGGTCTTAGAACTAACCTTTAAACAGATGGAGGAGGTAAACATGGATAGTGGACAAAATGATTATATTGTAAAATCCAGGGATGAATACATACGTATGGCAAGGGAAAGCTGCTTAAAGAATTTACATCCTGAAAATCAAGGCGGTAAAGGGGATTTACATAAAAAAGACAACTATAAATCATCTCATATAAATTCAAGAACACAATATGTAAAAGAAGAAGGCCAAGGACTTTTTCAGCTTCTTGGTATTCAAAGCGCAAGTATGAAAAACCTACTTATTCGTTTGATTTGTGCTTTGGTATTATTTTTAGCTATTTTAATGATTGACAAATTTGATGTTTCTATAAAATCCTTTAATAGCGGATCGATTGAGCAGTCAATTACCTCAAATCAAGGGCTTGAAAAAGCAGAGGATTTTTTTGTTTCAGTTTATAAGAAAATTGTGAAAGAAGAAGAGTAAATCTATAATTGTAATTTCTACTATAATACGTTATAATAAATTGATATTGGTAAAGAATGTTCATAAGGAGCCATGATATAGATTAATTATAGAAATTAATTTATATATGTTTTTTAAACATCTTTATAAAATAAATGAATCGAATAAAATTGTTATAATATAACACATTGTATACATAATTATTTTATGTAAACCAATGTGTTTTTATAAGAATAGCAATGAATGTAAATTGAAAGGCAAAGGTATAATAATGAGAAAATTAGCACTATCCGATGAAATTCTTTTAACAGTGGACAAGCCTGCAAGATATATCGGTAATGAAATAAATATGGTGGAAAAAGACTTAAATGATATAGACATCCGTTTTTGTATGTGCTTCCCAGATGTATACGAAATAGGTATGTCACATTTAGGAATACAAATTCTATATGATATGTTTAATCGAAGAGAGGATACCTATTGTGAACGTGTGTATTCTCCATGGGTTGATTTAGATAAAATCATGAGAGAAAAGAATATCCCATTATTTGCTCTTGAATCTCAAGATCCAATTAAAGAATTTGACTTTTTAGGAATAACTCTTCAATATGAAATGTGTTACACCAATATTCTTCAAGTTCTTGAATTATCACAGATTCCAATTTACGCAAAGGATAGAACAGAAGAACATCCCTTTGTATTAGGTGGTGGACCATGTTCTTATAATCCAGAACCAATAGCTGATTTCTTTGACTTCTTCTATATTGGAGAAGGAGAAACGGTATATGATAAGGTTCTTGATGTTTACAAAGAACATAAAAAACTTGGTGGAACAAGAAAAGAATTTTTAGAAAAAGTAGCTGAAATAGAGGGTATTTATGTACCTTCCTTTTATGATGTATCTTATAAGGCTGATAATACAATTAATTGCTTTACAAAGAATAATGAACATGCCAAAGATACCATTAAAAAACAAGTTGAAATGGCGCTTAGCGATACTTTTTATCCGAAAAAGCCAGTGGTACCTTATATTAAGGTAACCCAAGATAGAGTGGTTCTTGAAATTCAAAGAGGTTGTATTCGTGGATGTCGTTTTTGTCAAGCTGGTATGATTTATCGCCCAATAAGGGAGAGAGATGTAAAATTCCTAAAACAGTATGCTTATGACATGTTAAGAGCAACTGGCCATGAAGAAATATCGCTAAGTTCCTTAAGCTCAAGTGATTATTCTGCATTACAGGAGTTAGTTTACTTCTTAATAGAAGAATTTAGTAATAAGGGTGTTAATATATCCTTACCTTCCTTACGTATTGATGCCTTTGCTCTTGATGTTATGAGTAAGGTACAAGATGTGAAGAAGAGTAGTTTAACCTTTGCTCCAGAAGCTGGTTCCCAAAGACTTCGTGACGTTATTAATAAAGGATTAACAGAAGAAATCATCCTAAAGGGTGCTATGGATGCATTTACAAGTGGCAGGAACCGTGTAAAAC
>JAFAEB010000155.1 GCA_023424235.1 Bacillota bacterium | reverse complement strand
GTATTCAACCAGGCTTTATACTTAATAATCATAATAGAGATGAGAACCCCTTATTTGAATCCCATGATCCTTCAATGATGTGGGATCCGATTAGCGAAATGTACTATTCTTACTCCACTGATACTGCTATAACTAGCATTTATCAACAGGGTATACCAATAAGGAGAAGTAAGGATCTTGTTAATTTTAAATTTGTAGGATATGCACTTTCTGAGAAGGCTATAAAGGAAGGAAGAGATAATAATGAATTTGCTCCAACACCTGGATTTTGGGCTCCATATGTTGAGTATGTGAACTTAGAAGCATACAAAAAAGAAAGTGAATATCGTATGTATTATTCTGCGACCAAAGAGTTTGGTAGTTCAGAATCTAAAATCTGGCTGGCAGTGTCAAAGGTTGCAGAAGGACCCTTTGAAAATCGAGGAATTGTAATGGATAGTTGGTTTACTGATAATACATATCCTAATGCCATTGATGCACATATTATAAAGGATGAGGAAGGTAGGTATTACCTTGTATATGGCTCCTATTTTGGAGGTATATTTATTAAGGAACTGAATCCTGAGACTGGTATGCCAATGGATGGTAATGAAAGAACATTTGGTAAGAGAATTGCTAAGAAACCAGAAGATTCATATATTGATGGTCCAGAAGGAGCTTCCATACTATATTATGATGGATATTATTATTTATTCTTATCCTATGGCTGGCTAGGAGATGACTATGATATTAGGGTAGGACGTTCTCTAAGTGTACTCGGTCCATATCTTGATTTTATGGGTAATGATTTAGATGGAGGAAGCTTAGGAACGAAATTAGCAGGTAGTTATCAATTTTATAGTATAAATCCTTGGGCAAAGAAGCAAGAAGGAAATTGGACTTTTGGTGGTTTTCGAGGTCCTGGTCATGGGGTACCCTTTTATGCTCCAAAAAAAGAAGAATACTTTTTTGTTCATCATGTAAGAGATGGTGCGAAAGAACTTTGTAATAAATCAAAACATGGTAATTTAACTTCCTATCGTATGCATTATATGGTAGTACGTAGAATGTTTTTTCTGGATGGTTGGCCAGTTCTATCTCCAGAGCCATACTCAGGTGAAAAATTTGATGTAATCAATAATAAAATAGAGAATGATGGTGGCTGGGAATGGTTACTATTAGAAGCAATGAACAATAAAATTGCCATATCTGAGAAATCACTTATTCCAGAAGATAAATTACCAGAAAGGGTTATCGTATTCCCTGCTTTTGACTTTGAGAATAGCGTAATGACAACTTGCTTTACAGGATACAATAAAGAAGGAATACAGATATGGGGAAAGAGAATCTATGAAATCTAGAGAGGATATAATTAAATTTTGCTACACGTTAGCAGATGTTTACCACGATTATCCCTTTGATGAGAATTGGACTTGTATTCGATGTAAGGATAATAAAAAGGCATTTGTGTTTGCTTATCAAAGAGAAAATAGTATCTGGATTAATATAAAAGTCTCACCAGATTGGGCAGAATTTTGGCGGAATGCATATGAATATGTTATTCCAGCATATCATATGAATAAAAAACACTGGAATTCTGTGATTTTGAACGGGACAATTCCAGAAGAAGATATTCAGAGAATGATTTTAGAAAGCTATGACTTAGTAAAAGCAAAACCTAGAGCTAGAAAAAAGTTAAGTTCTTAGAAAGAACGGTGATAAAATGAATAAAAAAATATTGGTAATTGAAGATGAGCAAAAAATTGCAGATGCAATTGCCTATGCCCTAACAAGAGAAGGATATACAGCAAAAGTTGTTTATGATGGTAGTATGGCTATAAGTGTGTTATCAGAGTTTTCTCCAGATGCAATCATCCTTGATGTAATGCTTCCTGGTATGGATGGCTATGAGATACTAAAAAAAATAAGCGATAAAGGAAATCTAGGAATTATTATGCTCACTGCAAAAGAAGATATTGTTAATAAAATCTTGGGGTTAGAGCTTGGAGCAGACGACTATATAACAAAGCCATTTGATATGAGAGAATTGCTTGCACGTTTAAAGTCCTTATTAAGGAGAATTGAGAGCAAAGAAAAAAAATCAGAGACAAGAATTTTGCAACTAGGTGACCTTGTTATTGATATATATAAAAGAACGGCTACTGTAAATGACTTTCATCTTGAGCTTACTCCAAAAGAATTTGATTTATTAGCTTTACTTATAGCAAATCCAGAAAGGGTTTACACAAGAGAGTTACTTCTAGATTTAGTTTGGGGTATGGAGTATATTGGTGGAACAAGGACAGTAGATATTCATGTTCAAAGACTTCGAAAGAAATTAGGAGCAAGTAATGATATGATTCAAACGGTACATGGAATAGGTTATAAAACAGTGGGTGAGTAAATGAAATTTAGTATAAAAGTTAAATTTAGTATTTTCCTTGCAAGCTTATTACTTCTTACTGTATACATTTTAAGTTTCTTAGTACTTAAAGGAATTAAAGGTAATCAAAAGGAGCAGTATGAAAAGTATCTTGCACAACAAGCTCAAACAGCTAATGTATATTTACTACAAACTATGTTGTCTGAAGCTTTTGTTGATCCGACAGAATTTTTATCAAGTGAAGGAGAGGAATTTTCATTAAAATTAAAAGTATTAAGTAATCAGCTGGTTGTATTGTATGATATGAATGGGAATGTAGTTAGTAAAAAAGATGCACACTTAAATAGTAGAGCGATAAAAGAAACACTTGAATACGCATTACTTAATAAAACAGCTTATCTTATGGAAGAAGAGGACTTATATTACATGGCTCCATTAAAGATAGGAGCTAAGCAGGTTGGTGTTGTTCAATTTCATTATTCCTTAACTGAAAATAAACAGTTTTATCAAAGTATCAGGCAGTTGTTTATAAACATTGGAAGCATAATATTTTTAATAAGTTTTATATTAGCTTACATCTATTTTAATTCCTTTGCCAATGGTATCATATTACTTGAACAAATGGTAGGACGTATTCGTAATGGTGATTATGAAACCAAAGTATTAAGACGTAAGGATGAAATTGGACTTTTAAGTATTGGGATTCATGATATGAGTAAGCAAATTAAAAAGACCATAGCTGATATGGAAAGTGAACAGGAAAAACTTAGTTTAGCAGTGGATAAGCTATCTAAGTTAGATACTCAGCAAAAGCAGTTTATCGGTAATGTTACACATGAATTTAAAACACCATTAACATCAATAAAAGCATATCTTGATTTACTCGATATGTATCCAGATGATGTGGAGCTACTTAATACAGCGAAAGATAATATAAAAAGTGAAACCATTCGACTTTATGAAATGGTAGAGAAAGTTTTGCAATTATCAAGACTTGAAGTATATGAGTTTGAGCTGAAAAAAGAAAAGCTAAATCTATTAGAGCTTATTAAAACTGTACTTAATAGCTTGGAAGGTAAGTTAAATAAGTTCAATATAAAACTATTAACAGAACTATCTGAATCATATATATATGCAGATAAAGACTCTATGATTATTATTCTTATGAATTTAATGGATAATGCTGTGAAATATAATAGAGATAATGGGATGATTACGGTAAAAAATTATAGATTAGAGAATGAAGTTATCATTGAGATAACAGATACTGGTATCGGAATCCCGAATGACCTTGTAGAAATGATCTTTGAACCTTTTTATACAGTAGATAAAAATAGAGCAAGGCTAAACGGAGGCGTTGGTCTCGGACTGTCTCTAGTAAAAAAGTATGTTACCTTACATGGTGGTAGAATTTCTATAGTATATACAAATGAAACAGGTACAATGTTTCGAATTGGGTTTCCTGCCTTATAAGATAAAATGTTTACAATTTGGATACATTAATTTACACCCTTGAAATATTCGTTTATTCAATAGAAATAAACTCTTGATAAAATTCATTATATCAAGGAGGCGATAGAAATGAAAAAAACAAAACTTTTAACAGTATTAACTGTATTTGCAATATCAACTATTATTACAGCTTGTGAGAAAGCACAAGATGATAATAAAACGATTACCGTAGAACCAGGTAAGTCGATAACAATTATCGATAATGTAGGTAAGGAAACAAAAGAAGCCAATATATCAATTGAATCTATTAATAAGATAGATAACATTGAAATATTGGATTGGTTAGATGAAACAAGAGCAATTGTCTCAAAAGAGAATGATACACTTGAGAAACTAAGTCTTTTAGAATTATCAGAATCCTATCCACGTAGTTTATATATCTATGATTTAAATAGTAATGAATATAAGCTTCTAAAGGAAGTGAAGAATGTATTTCTTGGTGGAGCTATGTTATCAGAAGATAAGAAACATTTAATCTATTCTGAATATACCTTAGGAGATCCTATGTACTATGTATTGAATATGGATACATTAGAATCATTTCCTATTAGAGGAGAACAACTTCCTGGTGCTACGAGTGCCCATTGGGCTGATAATGATACCATTATTGGAACATCCTTTGGTGGTGTATATATGATGAATACAAAAGGTGAAATTACCATTTTGGATGAATTTAGTGAAGAATCCTTTTATTTTATTAAAAAGATAGATGATGTTCTATACTATAATTCTATTTATGAAAATGAGCCACTAACTATGTATAATATATCAACAAAAGAAAAGGTAAGTTTAGATTTATATAATGTATATAATATTATTGTTTCACCAAGTATGGATAAACTTTTACTTTTACAAGATAATGGTACGAAAAGTTCTTTGACCCTTTGTGATCTTGATGGAAAAAATACGAAGGTTATTGCTTATGGAACAGATTTAAACGGAGTTTCTTGGTCACTAGATAAACGTTTTATTGCATACAATATGAAAGAAGACGGACAGAATTCTTCTGTTAATAGTCTATCAGTATATGATATGTTAACAAATGAGGTTACACAAATAGTAGTTGATATACCATATCTTAGTACAAATTGGAATCCAGATGGAAAAAGACTTATATTTGTTGAATCAGATGGAATAAGATATAACAGTAGTATTGTAGAATTAAATTTACAAGTAGAATAATATTATATTAATGTAATGCCAAATCATTCGATTGATTTGGCATTATTTATTCCAAGAGCTGAACCAAATTTATTGTTTCGAATATTATGTAGAAAAGATATAAGAAGTGGATCGTATGACTGATTTTAATTATAATAATCAAACAAGGAGATATAACCATAAAGATACGATAGGAGCTATTATGAAAGGTGGTCCTTTAGCTCCTGCAATTAATGGATTAGTAACATTTACGGATGTCTATGGTGGAACACTAGTTTCAGCTACCATATATGGACTACCTAATTATCAACCTGCTAGTAATGGCAAGGCGCCAATAGGTCCATTTGGTTTTCATCTTCATGAAAATGGGAACTGTTTGGTAGGAAATCCAAAATCTCCATTTGAAGGAGCGGGAGGACATTGGAACCCAAAAAACCAACCTCATGGGAACCATGCTGGTGATTTTCCTGTATTATTCTCAAATGATGGATATAGTTATCTAAGCTTTTTTACAAATCAGTTTAAACCAGAAGACGTATTAGGGAAAGCAGTGATCATTCATGAAAATCCTGATGATTTCCGCTCTCAACCATCCGGTAATGCGGGTAATCGTTTGGCATGTGGTGTAATTGAGTATATTCAAACGAGACGTATGTAGCATAAATATAAACAGAGCATATAAAATGTTTTCAATTTTATATGCTCTATATTTTTGTCCAAAAATCTTAGTACCTTTACTTAGTTACATATACCTTAACGGAGTCTCTTAAGAATTCTGCTAAACCAGGCTCGTGTTTATCATAGTAATCTTTAAATCTCTCGTCTTCTACGTACATATTCGTTAAGCCAAGATGTGCGTCTTTATTATAGCTTCCCCAAGAAAAGCTTAACCATTTACGATGTAACTCTGCAGCTTTTTGAGCTAACTCACCACTAGGATCCCCGATTTTTTTCGCTTCAATTAAGGTGCTAATTAGAACATTACCTTGTTCTTCGAATTCCTTATATTGCGCTTCGGTCATATTCATTAATTTTTTATTAGAGGCATCTACTTCCTTGTCACCATACTTTGCTCTAATTTCTTCACCATATTGCTTTTCATTGTTATTTACTAGATCTTGTTTAAAACCTTCAAATTTTTCTTTATCTGACATTGCTATCATCCTTTCTGATGCTTGTAATGTTTTGTTAACATTAGTTATTAATATATCTAATTGCTTTCGTTTGGCCAAGAGTTTCTCTAGGTGCTCTCTCAATGCAGACTTAGGATTAAAATTTGGTGATGTAATAATTTCCTTTATTTCATCTAAGCTTACACCAAGTTCACGATAGAAGAGAATCTGTTGTAATTGATCCACTTCCTTGCTACCATAGATACGATATCCAGATGAATTGATTCTTGCCGGCTTTAGAATATTAATTTCATCATAATAGCGTAATGTACGAGTACTGATTCCAGCTAATTTGCTGAGTTTTTGAACGGTATACTCCATTCGCTCACCTCCTGACAAAATTACTATACACCTTAACGTTACGGCAATGTCAATACAAAAATTAAAATTAATTAATAATTAATTTTAAGGTAATAGTAAAAATTTAAATAAAATTTTGGTGATAATTTTTATGATTATAGTGGATAGATTTATAAAAGTTCCTTACATTTGTGGATTATTTGAAAGAGAAATGGAATATAAGTACATAATAAAAATAAGTAATTAAATATCAAAATCATTAATTACAATTGCAGCTACTAATTTGTATATAAGGTGCTTCTATTGCGGAAAATTTGAAAGGTGAAAATAACAGAAAAAAATATATAAAATCATTAAGAATTATATTGAAAGGTAAAAACGAATCGGGGTGACAGGATTCGAACCTGCG
>JAFAEB010000153.1 GCA_023424235.1 Bacillota bacterium | reverse complement strand
GTGGTAACACATGTAGCTGACTAATACTAATAGGTCGAGGGCTTGACCATAAGTACAGAATAAGGTCTTAGAAATAAGAAACTTAAGGTGTACAGTGAGAATAAGAACATTTGATGATGAATTAAATATAAATATGTGTAGTTTTTAAGGTATAAGGAAGGTTACCCAGTGGGTAGCCTTTTTGTTTTTTCATAATATATAGGAAGGTTACCTCTTAGTAAACCTTTTTTGTTAACTCTTTTTCTACTTTGATTCGATATATTGATTAATGGAGGTAAAGATAATTGATATAAAGAGAATTTATATGAATATTGCTTCCAATTTAATGTGTATTTCCTATATTTTTGTTATTAGGAATCTTAGTTCCTCTTATCTTATATAAATTAACGAGTAAACAAAGTGTTGTGGATAGGTTAAGAGAAGCTGAGTAATTCTGTGTTTTGATATTTAAATCATAGCTTGTGTGACATTTATGTATTTAGAGTCGTAGATACTAACTATTGTAATAATAAAAAAACACGGTATCTAACATATTAGAAAAATAATCTTTTTCTTATATTAGATATGGTGTTTTTTATGTTTTTATATATTAGATTCAATTATTTCTTTAATTCATAAGATGGAAGATATCCGAATTGATTTTTATAACATTTTGAAAAATAAGAAGAATTATTAAAACCACACATTTGAGCACATTCGATTATATTTATATTCCCCTTTTGTAAAAGTGTTCTAGCATGAAGGCATCGAAGAGTAAGAAGATACTCCTTTAGGGTTTGTCCTGTTATGTCTTTAAAAATTCGGCAAAAGTAGTATTTACTTATGCATAATTCTGTAGCAATATCATCTAAGCAAAATTCATTAGTTAAATTTTTATTGATAAATTCAATAGCCATCTTAACTAACTCAGACTTGTTTTTATTTAAAATCCTTTCCTTATTCGCTATTATCTGATTTCGATACAGTAAAATATTCATAGTAATACCTAGAGCACGTATCGCTTTTTTCCAGTGAAGTTGCTTATTAGTCGATTCACGAATCATTATATTAAATATATTAATTATCTCACTATCACTTGTCTTTTCAGAAAAAATAGTTTTTGTAATATCAAAACCTATTTCACGACAAAAGTTATGGTCCATAATAAGACAATAATACTCACACTCTTCCCCCAGTAATTTTATGTAATGGATATGATTCGAGTTTATTATTATTACATCTCCAGCCTTAGCTATTAGAACATCTCCATTTATTGTGATTTCAGCACTACCAGATATAAAGTATAATAGTTCAATATCAATATGCCAATGATAAAAAACTTCATTGAATGATGAGTTCATATGGTAAAAATCAAAAATCATTGGAAAATCAAGTTCTCTAAATGCGTGAAGTTCATAGACAAAATTTTTCATAACGACCTTCCTATTCTTTTAATATCCACAAAACTAAAATCAAGTTAATAGCAATTTAAAAGGCAAGTTAAAATTAAATAGCAAGTTAAATAGCAAGTTAAATAGCAAATTAAATAGCAAATTAAAAAGTATATTAAAAGTAAAAGTTTATATAGAATTACATAGTTGATTGTGCCATAGAATGATAAAAAAAGCAATATAGTTTCAAGCTCATAGGAAGAAAATTCACTTATATTTTGTTACATATGTATGTATTTAACTGATTAATCAATTTATTTTAGAAATATAGCAATCTAGTTGCATTTATTAGCAAAAGGGTTAGTTTTAATTTACACAAATAATTAATAAAATAAACATAGTGGTATGTGCAACATGACTAAAGCATTGGGGGACAATAGATGAAGGTAGAAAGCATATCCACCATATAGGCAATTCGTGTCTTGATGATTGCTTATATACAAGGTAGCAGGAAAAAGGCAATATTCCAGATTCTGATTAAGGGTGTAAATGCCTAACTATTTTATGAAAGGGAGGATATTATGCAAAACAAGAGATTGAAACGCTCTCGAAAACATGCAACACGCTTTATTTCTATTTGTATGGCTGGTATTATGATGCTTCCATTAGTACAAGCACCTAAGAGTTATGCAAAAAGTGAAAATTCTGAGGTTGTAATGGCTACTTTAAAAGGGAGGGGGTTCAAAGCGGTAGAAGACTTAGGTCCAATGGTAGGGACTCCAAATGTTCCTGCAGCTGTATTTAATACCTATGAAGGCCGCTTATATGCCTATGTAGCATCAGTTGGTGATTTATTTAGTGTTGTGGACGTGGAACGTAATTTAAGAGTGGATTTAGAAGAAATGCCTGGAGTTGGAACAGCATATGCACATCAGGTTACTATGGACGGTAAAAT
Organism: Bacillota bacterium; assembly: GCA_023424235.1. GTDB lineage: Bacteria > Bacillota > Clostridia > Lachnospirales > Lachnospiraceae > Anaerocolumna. The sequence goes on along the minus strand of JAFAEB010000153.1, from coordinate 3,635 downwards.
CTATGTAGCTGGTGATAAAGGAGTTCTGTATGTGTACGATCCTGTAACAATGGGTGTTCAAAAAATTGGTACGGTATTAGATGGTCATCAAGTATGGAGTACCGCTAGTGATGAATATGGCAATGTTTATTTTGGAACATATAAAGCTGGTGGTGCACATGTGGTTAAATACAATGCAAGTAGCAAAATCCTTGAAGATCTAGGTGAAGCTGATCCAGTGGGTAAAAGCGATTATGTACGCTCTATGGCTTATAAGGATGGTAAATTATACTTAGGTATAGGTTTAGCTGCTAAAGTTCATGTAATGGATTTAAAGAATCAAAATAAAATAATAGATATTACACCGGATAAACTTCATGAACGAATTAAAAAGGATCCTTCGGAGGGTGTAGTACAATATGTTTATAGTATGGGTATTGCAGGAAATACTTTAATGGCCCATGTGGATAATGGTAAAAAAGATGCTCTTTTATTTTATCATATAGACACGCAGCAATGGGATGATAAAGTAATTCATATGGATGGTGTTAAAGATGATGAGGGTTATGATTTTGGTGTATGGAATTTCACTCATCTTCCTGTATATGGAGACTATGCATATGTTATTCATGATCGTCATTTGATGGAAATAAATCATAAAACATTAGAGGTTAAAGAGAAAATTACAAAATATCCATCTGGCCTACGTGGAGGAACCGTAATTCTAAAGGATGGTAATCCAGTGGTATTAACACTTTCTCGTGGTGGAGAAATTGTATATATGGATATAACTACAAAAACAACGAGCCGTACTGCAGTCTCTGTAATGGGAGCACCACTTGGATTACATAACTTAGCTGCAGGCAATGACGGTAATCTTTATATGACGACTTATCCTGGAGGCCCTAAGGGAGTACAATATAATCCTAAGAGTGGTGAAATTATACATTATAATCAGGGGCAAGCAGAGGGTATTATTGCAGGTAAGGATAATACAATATATTTTGGTATATATCCTGGTGCTTCTATTCAGTCAATGAATACAAACGAAGCTGGTAAATTTACTAATTTATTTGAGATGAAAAAAGATTATGAGCAAGATCGCCCTTATATAATGAAATATGACGATGAATTACTTTTAATAGGAACAATTCCTGACTATGGTAAAACAGGTGGTGCGCTTGCAATTTATAATCCAGCTGATGGTACTCAAAAGGTTTATAAAAATGTAGTGGATAAACAGAGTATTGTAGGATTAGCAAAAAAGGATAGTATAATTTTTGGTTCTACATCTACCAAAGGTGGATTAGGTATTGATGTAGGCTCCCCAATTCTACCGACAGAACCACCTAAAATTTTTACCTGGGATATAGAGGAAGAAAGAAAATTAGGTGAATATACCCTAGACATTCCCGGACTTAATACTCCGATGATTAGTGGACTTACCTTTGATGAGGATGGAAATCTGTGGGGAGTAGCTGACGGAATTTTATTTACTTGGGATACGGTAAACAACAAAGTTGCTAAATATAAAAACATATATCCAGAAATCTCTAATCGAGGCATGTGGAGACCTGTTCATATAAAGTTTGGTGATGATGGTCTTATGTATACTGACATTGCAGGTAAAATGACAGTTGTAGATTATAAAAGTGAAAATTGGGATCATGTGACACTGCCAGTTGGTGGTAAAGAAGTTGATTTTATTGAACTTGCTTATGATAGTGAAGGAAGACAAAATGTATATTTTTTAGATAACGGTACAACGAATCTAAAAATGATACAAGTAATTGATGGTGGTTGGGTACAAGAACCTCCTAAAACAGTAGAATATCCAACTTCGGTATTAAATAATGGATTTGAGACATTTTATAGTGAACTTTCTGGATGGAGTACAGAAAACGCTGTCCTTTCTGAAGAGCAAAAGTATGATGGTAAATACTCCATATTAGTAAATGGTGGTATGGCTACTTCTGCTAATATCGTGAATGTTCAATCAGGTGGAGCTTATGAAGTGAATGCTCATGTATATGCAGTAAGTGGATCAGCAATTAGTGTTGATGCAGTGAGTGGATCGGCAATTGATGTAAAAGCAGTGAGTGGTTCTGCAATCCTATCTGTAGAATTCTTTGATAATACAGGTACATCTCTAGGAAGTGAGAGTGCTAGTACGAACACTGTAAATACATGGGAAAAGGTTGTAGTAAGTGGAACCGCACCTGTTGGAGCTACAATGGCCCGTATTACGGCTTCCAGTAGTGAATTTGCATATTTTGATACATTTACGATGATAAGTAATCATGTAGTTCCTAATGATGAACTTCTAATAAATGGTGATTTTAATAATGGATTAACTAATTGGACAAAAAGAGATCAGTCTAACCCATCATTAGCAGATGTTATTGTAGATAAAGCACCAGGTCCAAATGGAGAAATCGGCGAAGGGGTTAACAGTGGTAAATTTACTGATAATTCTGCGGCTGCAGGTGTAGTTCTGATAAGTGATAAAATGAATGTTACAGCAGGGACATCTTATAATCTAAAATTAGATCTATTCTTAAATAGTAGCAGTGTAACAGGAACTGATAAAGATGGTAAAGCCACTACACAACCAAATCGTTGTAGTATATATGTAAAATACTATAACATAGACGGGAATGCAATACCAGCTGTTACTGGAACAATGTCAAATGGCGTGAGTATTACTACTGGTCAAGGTAAATGGCAACATTTAGATTATAAGGATAATGCTCCTAGTGGTGCAGTAACTGCTGAAGTATGGTTTGGTATCTCTCCTTTTTATATGACAGAACATGCTTATTTTACTAACGTTTCCTTTAAATCACTTTCTTCAGGAAATAGTACACCAGTTACACTAAGCGTCCCTAATGCTTCTCTTGAAGATAACCTTAATATAATTCCAGGTTGGACTTCATGGGGTGGTCCTTGGACATCATGCTCTTATCAAATAGACCAAAATAAAAAATATGAAGGTAATTACAGTTTAAAAATTGTAGATAATTCAACTACAGAAAATATATTTATGGTATCAGATCCAATAACTTTAATTCCTGAGGTAAAAGCTCATAAAGCAAGTGTTCGTATGTTACTTCCTAATGGTAGTTCTACCTTAATGATGCGTTATTATGACGCTAATGGTAATCAGGTAGGGCAAGATATTGATGGTGTCAATATAATTCACGTTCGAACTACAAGTGATGAATGGAGAGAGATAGAAGCGATTGTTCCAGTACCTGAAGGAGCAGTAAGTGCTAAAATCTGGCTTGGTATGAGTAAATACTTCACTTCAACTTCTGTATATTATGATGATATTAAGGTAGTTGGTTTAGTAGAAAAATATACACTAGGAGTAGCTAGTGGAAGTGGAAGCGGAGAGTATAAAGAAGGTGAAGTAGTTTCGATTACAGCAGATACCCCACCTAGTGGAATGAAGTTTGAACAATGGGTGCTTGTATCTGGTGATGGACAGATAGAAAATATTGCAATGCAAAATACGAATTTTATTATGGGTAAAACATCTGCTTTAATTAAAGCAATATATTCAACCATTTCAACTCCTGAGGATCCAGTAGATCCACCAGTAGATCCACCAGTAACACCACCAGTAACACCACCAGTAACACCACCAGTAACAC
>JAFAEB010000024.1 GCA_023424235.1 Bacillota bacterium | reverse complement strand
AACGTGTACTTTTCCCCAGCTTTATAGCAGTTTCCATTTTCTGATGTAAAGCATAGCACACAATAATCAGGGTCTGTTACACCAAGTGGATAGTATTGTTCATCACCTTGTTTCCAAAAACGTTGCTTGGTTTCGTTGTCTGTATGAACTCGGATATGTCCAGTAAGATTTAGACCAAGAAACTCATCGGAGTTTCTAAAATAAACACTAGCTTTTGGATTTTTCAGCCAAAGTTGAGTACGTATTGCCGATAAATTAGTTGAGAACCAGATATTTCTTATTCCATCATTTTTTGCTTTAAACATAACTTTTGCATTTGGAAAACCATTTTCATCAACAGAACACGCTACACAATCAGAACTGCTTTCAATTAAATTCATAATATCTTTCATGATTTGCTCATTCATAACATTCGTTCCTCCATTAATAAGTTTTTATTTTTTTATTAGCATATCTTGCTATTTTACATATAATAAAAATCTCCGATTTTGCCCAAATGTTCTCCAATCAAATGTAAAGTCCAGAGTACACAACAGTGTTAAAACCAAAGAGGTTTACATCCCTTGCTCTATTTTAAATTCTCAATAATTCGCCTTAATGTATTTTCAAATAATGTAATCTCATCATCTGAGAAACCCGCATAAAAGGTATTGTTTACTTGCTCAGATACTTTATCAAAAGCGCCTTTTAATTCTTCTGCTTTCTTTGTAGTTGAAATAATAATTTGCCTGCGATTTAGGCTATTATGTGTACGTACAATAAGCCCTTGCGATTCCATTCGGTCGAGCATACTTGTCAAAGTTGTATTGGCAAGTGAAGTAAGTTTGCTAATTTCAGATATTGTTATATGATTATTTTCCCAGAGCACATATAAAATTTTACCTTGTGCTCCATTAAACTCATCAATTCCATTTTCTTTTAGTATTCGTTCTAATTCTCTATTCCCTAACTGATGTATTTGTGATATTAGAAATCCTCCATAAGTTTTCAATAAAACACCTCCTTACTATATAGTAAATTACTATATAGTAATATGTCAAGCCAAAATTAATATTTGTATTTCATGTGCTAATTTCTGTTGACAAAAAAATAAAGCGCTATTTTATTAGCACTTTATTTTTGAATCGCACATTATTATATAACGTTTTATTTATAGGCTATGCTTGATCTTAGTTGCCGTTGGTTCAGATCATTCTTTATTTATATAAAAGTCTTATCTGATTTACCATACTGGCCTTTTGGGTACTTATATTCTATTTGCCCATACTTTTCCTAACCAATTAGCCATACCAAATATAAGAACAGATCCACCACCCAAACTAACGATAACCGCTCCTGCTATTTCAAATCCTTCTTTAACTATGAAAATCCCTGCTTTCTTTAGGAAGTCATCCTTGATTATAATTAGACCTTAACACTTTAGTATTATCACTCAAAACTAAATATGTTTTCCCATCTCTTTCTATCATTACAGCTCCTTTCTCTTCTTCTGCCAGTTTTACTTTAATTGCTTTCTCTATTTTTATATCGACATAATGCAATTTATTAGGTTCTATTTTTTTATTTATATTATACTCTAGCAATAATTCTCTTGCATCATTTATAACAATTCTATAATCACAGTCGTATAATAACTTCACTTTAGATACCTCATAACATTGCTGCTCGGCTTTATTTACATAATACATAGGGTCATTAAAAAAATAGTAATATGAAATAATTGCATAGTAAAATCTTTAAAATATTTAATGCCATTTTTGAACAAAGTTGCTTACGTTGTTTGTCAACTGTAAATCCTTTTGCCTTATTTTCATCAGATGGCAGAAATGCCAGATTACTTACTCTGCAATCCACACCTTCATCACTTAAATGGTCAACAATGTAATCATTATCTTTCATATCCTTAAGAACTTGTTCTCCATACCACTGTTTCATAATATATCTATGTAAATAACCCAAGTTTTTATTGTAAATATAACCGTTATTTATAGACCATGTAGCACTTGATAATTCTTCAATATAGTCTTCTCTATAAGTAGTAAATCCTAAAATCATTTCATTGTTCTTTTTTATATAAATGGTTACGTCCTCTCCATTTATATCAAAGCGGTTTTTACTTGCCATAAATGCCTCTCCTCAATGTAACTCACTCAAAACTACGTATATGTAATATAACTTTTATCATAATTTTAATCTATATCTTTTATCCTTGCGTTCGTTCTTTTTATCCAATTCCCGATTAACATAATTCATATGCCAACAATATTTTTGATAAATTCGTTCCGTGTATTTCCCATCAAGTTCGTCCTTCATTAACTCAAAACCATTCATTAACATCTGCCCACCAAAATTCCAAATAGATAGATAATTAAGAAATATTATATTGTCAAAATCATGCTGAACATATTCACATAAATCCTTATTATGGTCAAGTTCATGCAAAATTTTAGAGTCAATTACAATTCGCGGATATATAGCTATATTATTTTCAAGATCATAAGCTTTTAGCAATGCATTTCCCCAAACCATAGTATCATCAATAAATAGTTCTCCAATTGTTATCCCACCTCTGACTAGCCATCCTACACCATCCCCTACAGAGGAGCATGCAAAATGAGATACACAGTTTAAAACACATTCAATGTCCATTATTCTTTTTTCACTATCATTTGAAAGCCTTTTAGCAATTACAATATTATCAGAAAAAATCTTAAACTGTATCTCATTATATCCTTCCATATCAATTTCTTTAGATAATCGAATAGATGAAGTATATAAATTGTGCAATATATTCATTAATACTTTCTGATATTGCTTATCAGTTTTCATTCTTGTTGCCACACCTAATAAATCTAAGTATGCTACCATATATTCCGACGTTTCTCTATCATATTTATCAACATTACCATTTATTAACATCATATACCTCTTATTTAATAATTTATTTTTTGCTGTTTTACTTATTTTATCATACTACATATTCTCTTCCAACACACAATTCTACTTTAATTTAATAAAGCCCTGAAAAATAATTTTCAAGGCTTCTTACTTACTTATTCAAATCAATATCTACTGTTATCTCAACATTAAAGCTATAGCATAACAAAATTTACTTTTCAGCTACAACAGCTGCGATTTCTGCAAGTGCATCCGCTCTCATCCGTCCTTCACTCTGTTTCACTTCATCCATTAATTCAATTGCTATCTTTTCCCTATCATAGTTTAAACGTTTTAACATAGGCGCATGTTTCAATTCAAAACTTTTAAATATATCATCCCATGTGAGTGCATAAACTTCATATGAATCCACCTGACTTACAAGTCCCACTTTTCCCATGTGCTCAAATGTTTTATACCGACTTTTTACATCGTCATCAACTTCTTTACACACTGCAATAAATTTCCACCTACGTAATTCGCTATTAAACTGCGGTTGTTTTCTTACAAAGTCCATATAATCCTCTATTTGCCTCAAAACCTTTTTTGTCAAAGGAACTTTTGGAGCTTTTAACTCTACAATTATATTTTCATCTAATGATGTTTGAAATGCAGTTTCTATTCTCCTAGTATTGCATATAAAAATATCCATTCGTCTGTCCGACTCTACATCTGGATTTAACTTTATATCAATATTATTCTCACCATATAAAATGTTTATATATTGCTCTAATGCTTTTTGCATTCGTTGATCGGCACTTGCTAAATGATATTGCTCACCGAAGAGCCAAAAATGTTTTTCAATAATCTTTTGAACATGATTTCGTTCATTAGCAAACTGGGTCAAATCATAAACAATAGTCTTTAGTAGTTCTATTACCTTATATCTGTCTTCTATAAATTTTATAGTTTCAACAATATTTTCTAATGATGTTTTTTTCAAAATATCCGAAAAATCTTTTCTTTGTTCCGCTGACAATTCCACAATCTGTTCAATAATTACTAGTACATTTTCTCTTTCTTCAGAAGATAGTAGCAAATTCAAAAAACCCAAAAAAGATTTTTCCTGTATAGGTTTCAACTTGTAGAAAATGCGTGGTTCTAACTGATAAATTTCTTTAGTAACCTTTACCAAATCTCTTTTTCTCATTTGCCCATATATGTCTTGTGTAAATTCTGGAAACGTCTTCTTTAACTCAATCATATCAAGAATTGCTTTGTCAGCTTTATCAGAAAGATATGTACCAATTTGCTTTTCAATAAGTTTTTGAATTGCATTATGCAGTTTTTTTAATATTTTTTTGTCATCTGCACCCTCAAATAGGCTTATTTGACTGCTTTCTAATGCCGATAACACATCATCTTTTCCATTAAAAAAATCCGACTTAACAAATACACTGTGATTGAATTCAATAGTATTTCTGTTAAAAGTAGTAGTTTCTCGACCTTTTAAAGCATCTGTATCATCAAAATAATAGCAGCAAAATTTTTCTTTTATTGACTCCTGCCATACAATTAAATTTATCTCAAAACTATAATCTTCTATTGTATAGTACGATTGTATACTCAATTCGGTATTAATATATTTTTTGTAGTCTATTTTATTATCATTAACGCATATATCAATATTTTTATTCTTTAATAAATATAAATACCATGCAAACTCTTTCAGTAATGTAGGTTCTAATACTTCAAAGCTCATATTCTCAATATTCAAATTACTAATTCCATTAAATATAACAGAAGTCCCTGTATGAGAAGCCTCTACTGAGTGTGGCTCTGTACACTCAATAACCTCTTTTTTTTCATCGCTTAAACTAATCTTGTATCCTAAAAAGCTTTCTTTGTCTTTATATATGGTGTTCCATTCAGCATTATTCGCAAATGCAGTAAATGAAAATCTTCCCTTACCTTTATTTGCTTTAGATTTCATTTTTAGTGATAATAAATTCTTCTTAGAAGCCAAAAAAGCACCAAATGTCTCACTAAGCTCATTATAGTTTATACCATCACCATTATCCCTTATAACAAGTTCATTTATCCCATAAGCAACATTATGCTCATATTCAATATTTATGTTAGTTGCATGGGCTTCCAGTCCATTCCACACATATTCACATATTGCTTCTTTATAATCATTCGTTATCCCAGATGAATCAATGCTCTGATTTTTTACACTTAACGGTATAATCATATCTTTATCCCCCCTTATGATTACCAACAATTTTTATAATTCGTCATCATCAGTATCTTTGTTAAGCTCTTCTAGCAATCTAATATAATTACCATAGATTGTCCCGTAATATATTTCAGTTACTTTTTTTCTCTTACCAACTTTGCATCCCATTTCACCACAATGCGGACATATAATTACTTTTGCAAACTTATCCTTTTCACCTAATAAAAAATCTGGAACGCAATACTCCGCCTTACAAATACTAACAATTTTTAAAATACTCTTTGCCTGCATTCTCAATTCTGTTTGGATACTCATTAAATTTTATAATGTGATAGTTAACATCAAAGCAATTTGTAATGCTATTTAGGCATATTACTATTTCTTTATCTATTTTATTAAAATCTATCCATCCCTTACCATTAACAGACATGCTATATCCATTCATAAATATGTCATCAAAATTAACAGTAACACGCGCTCCTGCTGGTCTCTGATGTATAATCTGATTTCTAGTGTTCTTTAGAGTTTCAACATTGTTTCCTGTTATAGTATCAATAAGCTCTTCTATTTTGTTTGTTGGTTCATATATCGCACTAATTGCTCTAATTGTATTCCATTTATTTATACGTACTAATTCATTTCGCAATGCTCTACGTTTTTTTTGTTCTTCTTCGGGTAATGGCACATATTCTACTTTTGTTACATCACCTTTTTTTATAAACTCTATATCATATCCGACTCTCTCAATCATCTTCTTAATTGATGTATCATCAAACAAAGCAAGCTGGAAATACATATTTAAGAATTGATAAAAATACTCCCTTTTGTATATCACTTGAAATAATTAGACCTTTTTATTTTCACACATATATAATACCATGTATTTCCATGTCATTCAACTTTAATATCTCAAATCATACAGTTAATAAAACCCCCTAAAAGTCAAGACCACCAGCTTAGCTGGTGGCTTGCTCTGCCCCTATAAGGGGCTTTTTCCAGCTTGCGCCTGGAGGCGCTTGAGGGGTTTGCCAATTGCTTTGCTTTCTCAGGCTAGCCCTAAAGGGCCTATCTTATGCCTCCTGATTCCTGCAAGCTCTTTGAGCCTTTCATATATAGCTTTATTCGCCAGCTTCCCCCTTAAGGATTACTTCTTGCTTTTTTGTACTGGCTCACCCGTGAACGGGTCTATATATTCGTTCAATGTCATTTGATCGGCTTCCCAATCCTCTTTTAATTGATTTGCAATATATTCTTGTATCTTCTTGGTG
>JAFAEB010000447.1 GCA_023424235.1 Bacillota bacterium | reverse complement strand
AGTAGAGATTCCTTTGAAAGTGGTTTTTGGGCATATAGCAATAAATCAATCGATTATAAGTTACCGCTAAAAGCTGGAAGTTATGAGTTATTGCTTGGTTTTGAAGAATGGTGGAATACAACTAGATATATTGGTGCATCCATATCATATACAATGGATGGTGAGCTAATAACAAGAAATTTAGGTAATCATATTAATTCAGGAAAAACTACAAAGTTATATCTATTTGATTTACCGATCGATACAGAGGTTCTAGTAAAAATATATGAGTACCAACAAAGCCCAGATGTCGTACTTAGTTGGTTAGCGGTTAATCGTATATCAGATGATTTAGTTGAAGCTGCTAAAGAGGCTGCCTTACTTAAGTATGAGGAGTATACAACTAAGCTTATAAATCGTAAAGGTGAGTATACATTAGATGAGCAGGACGCATTACAGAATATGAAGAAGGAAGGAATATTGCTTATTCAAAAGGCTAATTCCCTAAGCCAAGTTGAGGATGCACTAGCACTTGCAAAATCTAACTTCTTTTCCTTATATGAGACTGTAGGCAAATTAAATGTAACACCAATTCTTTACTACAAATTTGATGAGGAACTTAATAATAGTCAAATCCTTGATAGTAGTCATGGTAACAATAATGGAACATTGAATGGTAATGCAACTTATGTAACAGACTCCATAAAAGGTCAAGTCCTATATGTAAATGGAACTGCAGGGACATATGGTGAGTTACCTCTAGGTTTACTAGATTCTAAAAATGAGTTAACCATTGTTATGGATGTAAAGTCTAATCTTAGCTCAGGTGATTTCTTTACCTTTGCTATAGGTAAAGATAATCTACAATACTTATTTGTAAGAGTAAGAGGAAATAGTATTTATACTGCAATAACAAAGAATTCCTGGAGCCAAGAGCAAAAGCTGTCTTCAAGTATAGAAGCGAATGAATGGGTAAGAATTGCTCTAGTAATATCAGAAGAATCTATAACACTATATAGGAATGGTATCAAAGCTGGTGAAGTTACAGGATTAACAACAAAAATATCAGATTTTGGTTCACAGGTTGCCGCTTATTTGGGGAAATCATTTTATAGTGGTGATCGTTATTTTGATGGCTATTTTGACAATGTAAAAATATATAATATTGCATTATTTGGCTCTGAATTAATAGAAATATTAGAACCTGAAATTATTGTAACTCCAAGTATAACACCAACGATTGAGCCAAGTATAACACCAACGATTGAGCCAAGTATTACGCCAACAATTGCTCCAAGCATAACACCAACCTATACGCCAACAGTTATACCTACCTATGCACCTATAAGGCCAAATGAGTATACAACCATCGATTCTAATATAATGGATGGCCATGGAAGAGTTCTTGTTACTCTTCATTCTGATATTCTGAATGAATTAGCAAAAGACCACACAAAAAACAATCCATATATACTAAGATTAGAGTTACTCTTAAGTCATATTAGTGAATATATCATGGATAGTAGACTTAAAAGTACTGAATTGATTCTTACAATACCAAGTGACATTATGGAGAATCAAAACATTCAAATTGAGGATCTTGTTCTAGATAATACGATTCTTGAACTTTTAAAGGTTCATGGTAAAAAGCTTATTCTATCAATCGTTGATGAGAATAAGGATTTAATTTATGAGTGGTTTTTAGATGGTAATAGGTTAAATAACAGAGAAGATGAGTTTGAAACTTTTCATGGATTACTATCTTTGATAAGCTTAAGTGATATTCCTAATTTGCAAGGAAGAGATAAAAATAATAAAAATGGATATCTTCTTCATTTAAATCAAAGCGGAGCATTACCTGGTGAACTAGGATTAAAAGTGTATCTAGGTAAGCAAAAAGAGTTTAAAGCAAATGGAAATGTATATATTTATTGTTATAATCATGAAAAGAATTTATATGAAACGATAAAAGATGGTTATTCCTATAAAATTGATCAAGATGGCTATTTAACTTTAACTTTACTTTATGGAGATTCTTATATAATCGTTCCGAATAAAGCGAACAACAAAATAATTTCCTCATTACGTTCTCGTATTAGTATGAAGGAAGAAGAAAGTGTAAAGTTGGGGGATAGTAAAAAACTTACAATTGCTTTACCTGATACATTGACACTACAAAGCTCTTTTAAAGATACTCTTTCTAGCCATGCACTAGGAGGGGTGGTAGCAAGTTATCTTTCAAGCAATACTTCCATTGTAGAGGTAACTGAGGATGGTGTGATAAGAGGGATTCGTGCTGGTAGTGCTGTAATCGAGATAACCCTAACCTTATATTCGGGAAAAGTAAAGGTAAATAAAATTAATGTAAATGTTAATAAGTAAAGAACACATAATATACTTAGGGTAAGATTAGAGCTGATAATAGATACATAATTATGTTATGTAAAGTACTAGTCATAGTGTTCACTAATTATGTTCTATATTAAGTTTAAGTAAAATGGTAAATATTCCCATGAAATAAGCGCTTCCTTATGAGGCGCTTATTTTTTATGATTATTATCAAAACAACTGTGTTATATTATTTGGAATATTACTAAATTTCAGATAAAATCTTTTATTATTAGATATGGTAATTAGACTAAATTCAAAATATAATATAAAGAAGAAATTAATAAAACAAGGTTAATTACAGCAATAATCAAGGACAGTTTTTCGTAGTAACACTTTAAATTTATAAATTAGCACTTGCAATATGATAGCTAATATAATAAAATGTATAAATAACTTTTACTCATTGTATCAATGTATACAAAGTAGGATTAAATGCGTATTATAAGGTTACGTAACGCAATATGGGAGGAATATTATGTCATTAGAACTATCTAAAAAAGCACAGGCTGTTAAGCCGTCATCAACCCTTGCAATTACTGCAAGAGCAAAGGAACTTAAGGCACAAGGCATTGATGTAGTAGGCTTTGGCGCAGGCGAACCGGATTTTAATACTCCAGATAATATTAATGAGGCTGCCATAAAAGCTATTCATGATGGATTTACGAAATATACTCCTGCTTCCGGTACATTAGAATTGAAAGAGGCTGTTTCAAAAAAGTTTAAGACATTTAATAAATTAACATATAATCCAAATCAAATCGTTATTAGTAATGGTGGAAAACACTCACTTACTAATATTTTTAATGCCATTCTAAATCCATTGGATGAAGTTATAATACCAATACCATATTGGCTTAGCTACCCTGAAATTGTAAAGCTTTCTGATGGAGTACCTGTTTTTATTAAAGGTGAGAAGAGCAGACAATATAAGGTTACAGGAAAACAGATTGAAGAGGCAATTACAGATAAAACAAAAGCTTTAATCCTTAACTCACCAAGTAATCCTACTGGTATGCTTTATACAAGAGAAGAACTAGAAGAAATAGCGGATGTAATTGTACGTAATAATATATATGTAGTATCAGATGAAATGTATGAAAATTTAATATATGGTGATGTAGAACATATAAGTATAGCTACTTTAGGTGATGAGATATATAATCGTACCATAACTTGTAGTGGAGTTGCAAAAAGCTATGCTATGACAGGATGGAGAATAGGTTATACAGGTTCGAATGAAGAAATTGCAACACTTATGGGAAATCTTCAAAGTCATCAGGCATCAAATCCCAACTCAATTGCACAAAAAGCGGCTACAGAAGCCCTTAATGGTACACAAGAAACTGTATTTGTTATGAATCGCGAATTTAATCGAAGAAGAGAATATATGGCAAGTCGAATAACAGAAATGCCTTATATCCATGCCCTTACACCACATGGAGCATTTTACTTTTTTGTAGATATTAGTGAAGTACTTACGAAATCCTATAAGGGTGTAGTGATTGAAGATGCAAATCATTTAGCGCAGATATTACTAAATGATTATAACGTTGCTGTTATACCTTGTGTAGACTTTGGATCAAGGGATCACATTAGACTATCCTATGCAATATCTATGGAAGAGATTAAGACGGGTATGGATCGAATACATGATTTCTTAATAACATTATAAATGGAGGACATATATGTCGTTAATAGGATTTATTGGTGCTGGTAATATGGGATATGCCATGTTATGCGGTTTAGCAAAGAATTTTTTAAAAGATGAAATTACATTTACAGATGTGAATATTGATAGATGTGAATTTGTAAAGAGAGAAACTGGTCTAGATTATAAAGAAAATAATATTGATGTGGTTAAGTCTGCAAAATATATTGTATTAGCTATAAAACCCCAATATTATCAACTTGTAATTAATGAAATAAAAGAATATGTTACAAAGGACCATATTATTATATCCATTGCACCAGGTATTACGATAGAGGACCTTAAGATTGAGTTTCGCGAGAGTAAAATAGTTCGAGCAATGCCAAATACACCTGCATTTGTATTAGAGGGTATGTCTGGAGTTTGCTTTTCAAATGATGTTTACTTAGAGGAAGAAAAGAAACTAGTTCAAAAGTTCTTTACTTCTTTTGGACGTTATGAAGTTTTGGATGAAAAGTTAATGAATGCAGTAGTATGCGCTAGCGGTAGTTCACCAGCCTATGTATATATGTTTATTGAAGCATTAGCGGATAGCAGTGTAAAATATGGAATTCCAAGGGATAAAGCTTATACTCTTGCTGCTCAAACCGTATTAGGTGCTGCAAAAATGGTGCTTGAAACGAAAGAACACCCAGGAGCCTTAAAAGATAATGTATGTTCCCCAGGTGGCTCAACCATTGCGGGTGTCTGTGCCTTAGAGGAATATGGTTTCCGTAATGCAATTATGAAAGCCTCAGATGCTTGTTATGAAAAAGCAACTTCCATAAAAAAGTAAGAATGATAGTGAATGATATTGCGAAGAAGAAAAAAGGTAGTATTTAAGATGTTAAGTACAAATGAATCGTTTTACTTATTTAATATTAATTAAGAAAGGCTAATTATGGAAAACTATAAAAGATTAAAACGTATTCCTGTTCACAAAGGACATATTATTGATATGTATACGGATGTAATTGAGTTGCCAAATGGAAAAGAAGCTCATTGGGATTATATCCATCATAAAGGTGCAGCAGCGATTGTCCCAGTCGATAAAGATGGTAAGATTATCATGGTAAGACAATACCGTAATGCCATAGAAAAATATTCACTGGAGATTCCTGCAGGTGGCTTAAATGCAGGGGAAGATATGATAAGCTGTGCTAGTAGAGAACTAGAAGAAGAAACAGGATACACATCTAAAAATATAAAACACCTAATTACTTTATATACAACAGTTGCATTTTGTAACGAGCAAATTGGCATTTTCTATAGCAATGAACTAGAACCTACGGCTCAGAATTTGGATGAGGATGAATTCGTTACCATTGAAAGGTATAGCTTAGAAGAGTTAGTAGAGAAAATATTTACTGGTGAAATAGATGATGCTAAGACGATTTCAGCTATTCTAGCCTATAAAACTAAGATGAACTTATAAGATAAGTAGCCTACCCATATCAATAGATATGGGTATTTTTTTATTCTACATTTCATATGTTAGTGTAGGAGGTAGGGATATGCAAACATTAAAGAAGAGCATTAACAAACTAGATGAAGTTAAAAAAGGAGGTCTTATACTTTTACTTGGTTTAATCGTCGGATTTTTATT
>JAFAEB010000410.1 GCA_023424235.1 Bacillota bacterium | reverse complement strand
ATCTGTAGCAGTATTACTTGGTGTTCTTAAAAATCTATCAGAACAAAAGATAACACCTAGTAATAACATTAAAATATTAATAAGTAATTACGAAGAAGTAGGTTTTGGAGCTAGTTGGCTTCCATCTGATATTACTGAGTTTGTTGCAGTAGATATGGGGGCTCTTGGAGATGATTTAAATGGATCAGAATATCAAGTGTCCATATGCGCAAAAGATTCATCCGGACCATATGATTATGAACTTACTAGTCATTTAATTAATCTAGCGAAAGATAATAATATTGATTATGTAATCGATATATTTCCTCATTACGGTTCAGACGTATCAGCTGCTCTTCGTGGAGGAAATAATATCAAAGGAGCATTAATAGGACAAGGAATTCATGCGAGTCATGGTATGGAAAGGACACATAAGTCTGCCTTAGAACATACATTTAATTTAATAATGGCTTATATAAAATAAGATACATAAACCCTTAATTCTCTTATAAGCAATAATGAGAATTAGGGGTTTTATGTTTATGATACGAAATTACGATAACTAGAATTAGATTGCACGAATAATAAGTTATTTTCAATACCTTCCATATTTAAGGATTCTAATATTTTGTATAAATCTAAAATACCATATCCCCAATCCCTATTAGGATATTCCAGTTCCGGAAAGCGTTGTGCACTCAGTATAAATAATTTTTTGATAGAAATTGTACTTAAAGTAGGAATATTTCCTCGTACAATCCCCCATTCTAATAAAAGAGCAGCAACACCCGCTGCACTTGCAGAAGCAATGCTAGTTCCCGTACTTGAAATAAACTCATCATCTATGGATGGTGCTTTTATGTTTACACCAGTAGCTGTAATATCTGGCTTTGGTTCATTTGTAACCGTGTTTCCCTTACTAGCATAATAAAAAAGTGTATGATTTACAGGATTATATGCGGTAACTGTAATCGGTTTTTCTGCGTTTCCTGGAGCTGTAATCGTTGTATAATTATCTGGCTTTAAAAAATAAGTACCTTGTGATATGAAAGGTGTGATTGGTAGCCAAACATGAAAGGAAGTAGTCAAGTTATCAGAAGAATAAATTAAGAATTTCCATACACCAGGAGTAGGATTCTTAATTCGAAATATTGTAAGTTGATGTAGAGCAGCAAATTCTTCTTTTACTTGATTGTCTACTATGATGGATGTATCATAATAAAAGATTTGAATCGTCTTTTGTCCACCGAGGGAAGGTGGGATTCTAGATAAATACTCACCAGTAGGTGCGTATATTTCAATCCATAATTCACTGGGAGGGATACCATAAAGCTCCATGGAGAAGCCATTATTATTATTATCAATATTAAGTTCCACGGTATCATATCCTTTGGATGGATCAATGCTGCCATAGTAATGATGTCCTTTATGGGACTCGTTTCCAGCAGGTACACAGATGGAGGTGCCATAGGAGTTACTATAGAAGGATAGGAATGAGCTAAGTAAACCGCTTCCGCCATGGTCACCTTGAGAAGTACCTATTCCAAGACAAATCGATATTGGTCTATTCATAGCTCTAGCAAAGTTAATAAGGTAGTAGATACCCGTCATAATATCATTTTCTTGATAACATATGGAATCTTTCGGTATATAAAAAAATTTTCTTATATATTCTTTTGCAGGCTTTAACTTTACTACTACAAATTCTACATCTGGTGCAATACCTGAAAAACCATTGGCTAAGGAGTTAGACCCACCAGCTATACCAGCAAGGGTTGTTCCATGACCAATATCATCTGTACTTGGAACAATATCATAAGGATATAATGAGTTAATCGCTTTGTTAATTTCTTCTTTGTTATATTCAGTGCCATAATTAAAACCCTCAGGATATTTATCATCACTATCAATACTTTGATCCCATATGGATAAAATTCTTGATGTATTATTTGAATTAATAAATACACGATTTAAGTAATCAATACCTGTATCTACAATTCCAAACAGTACACCTTGACCTGTTAACCCATAAGCAGGGTCAGTTCTTTGCTTTAACACTCCAGAGGAGTCAAGGCTAGACTGTGATTGTAATCCATATAAACAGGGAATTGCGGAATAGCCAAATTTTGAAATAGCATTTGGGGTCATATTTTCAGCAGGAATATGGAGAGTTGCATATTTATTATCGATATAGTTAATAAAGCCAGAGGGAAAATTATTAAATATAGATAAGTCGCCATTGTAGTCGATTATAAGATCGGCATAATCTTCACTAACAATCTGATGTCTACCATCATTATTCATTCTTTATCATAACCTATCTTTTCATATTATATTAATTTATATGTTGTATTTTATAAAATGTGCAAGATTTTGTATTGGTTTACTTAATTTTACTTTGATTACAAACTATCATAAGTAAATGATGAATAAAGAAGGATAGATTAAATGAATTAAATCGTGATATTATTCTAAATATGGTGTATAATAAAGAAAATATAGGCAAGTAGGTATATGAGGATGACAAGACTAAATCAATTATTAAACGTAATAACGAAAAATCATGTATATATTCAAATGCATAATTATCCGGATCAAGATGCGATATCATCAGCGTTTGGTCTAAAGACTTTACTTGAACTATGTGGCAAGGAAGTAACGATTTGTTATTATGGTGAGATAGATAAAGCAAATACGATTAGGATGATAGAACAGTTAGATATTGAAATTATTGAAAAGTCCTCACTTAATCTAAGCTACCATGATGAAATTATTTTAGTTGATGGTCAAAAAGGTAATGTGAATATGGATGATTTTAATGGCTTAGAAATTGCTTGTATCGATCATCACCCAGTTATGGAAGTATCTAGTTATAAATTCTATGATATTAGAAGTGACATCGGTTCCTGCGCTTCAATGATAACGGAATATTTTGTAGAAAATCAATTAGAAATTCCAGAAGTGGTTGCTACAGCTTTGTTATATGGTATTAAAATTGATACATCAAATCTTAGTAGAAGAGTATCAAATTTAGACATTGATATGTTTTCTCATCTATATAAAAAGGCAAACCAGGGGATGCTTCGTATGCTGGATTTCAATAGCCTACAAAAGAAGGATTTAATCGCATATCAAGATGCAATATCAACCTTACGTATACATAAAGGGGTTGGAATTGCAAAAATTGGGGATGATTGCTCGGAAGCACTCATTGGAAGTATATCAGATTTTATATTAGCACTAGAAGAAGTTAGTCTAACAGTGGTATATGCATATCGAGTTGGCGGAATACGATTCTCTCTACGAAGTGAGAATAGTAATGTTGATGCAGGAAAGTTAATTAAGGAAGCATTAAAAGGATATGGCGATGGTGGAGGACACTCTACAATGGCCGCTGGTTTTGCGCCTAACGTTTGCAGTCATGAAGTCTCATCCATTAGTGAAATTATCATTAAAAGTATTTTAAATGGATTAGACATTAGTAAAAATAACTAAATATTTTATTAATTTATCTAATTAATTCAAATTTCGTGAATATATAAAAAATAAATTGACGTCTTTCCTATTACATGATATAATAAATATCGTGCAATTATCTGGACTTAGCATCTAGAGCAAAGGAATAGTTTAAAAATATAATTTTATTTAAGCTCCAGTCCAAGAACTAGAGCTTTTTTTATGGGTTTTCACTGAAATTGAGGTATATCCTTTTGCTGATGCTTCGCGGTGTATATATTGATTTGTAATGGGATGGTATTATTTTAATTAATTGGACTATAAGCTTAGGATAGAATACATCGCACAGGATAACAAAAAGGATTTCAAGGAAAGGAAACTAACGAAAATATGAATATAGTTAGATTTGAAGAATTAAACATTAGTGAACCAATATTAAGAGCCATTGTGGAGATGGGCTTTGAAGAAGCATCTCCAATACAGGGAAAAGCAATTCCCTATATACTAGAAGGTAAAGACATTGTAGGTCAAGCTCAAACAGGTACTGGAAAAACCGCAGCATTTGGTATTCCATTACTAGAATCAATCGACCCAAGAGATAGACATTTACAAGCAGTTGTTTTATGCCCTACAAGAGAATTAGCAATTCAAGTTGCTGATGAAATCAGAAAATTAGCGACCTTTTTACATGGTATAAAAATATTACCTATCTATGGTGGACAAGAAATTTCAAAACAAATTCGTTCCCTAAAGGCTGGAACTCAAATTGTTATTGGAACTCCTGGTCGTGTAATGGACCATATGAGAAGAAAAACTGTAAAATTTGATCATGTTAAAATGATTGTTTTAGATGAAGCGGATGAAATGTTAAATATGGGATTCCGTGAAGATATCGAAACAATATTAAAGGATGTACCAGAAGAGAGACAAACTGTATTATTTTCTGCTACAATGCCTAAACCAATTATGGATATTGCTAAGACTTATCAAAAAAATGCAGAAATAGTTAAAGTAATTAAAAAAGAACTTACCGTTCCTAAAATAGAGCAATACTATTATGAAGTAAAACCAAAAAATAAAGATGATGTATTATGTAGATTACTTGATATGCATGATCCAAAATTATCTCTTGTATTCTGTAATACAAAGAAGCAAGTAGATGAACTTGTATCCACACTACAAGGAAGAGGTTATTTTGCAGAAGGACTTCATGGTGATTTAAAACAACAACAACGTGACAGAGTAATGAATAGCTTCCGTAATGGTAAAACAGAAATCTTAGTTGCAACAGATGTAGCAGCGAGAGGTATTGACGTAGATGATGTAGAAGCCGTATTTAATTATGATGTACCACAAGATGACGAGTATTATGTACACCGTATTGGTAGAACAGGACGAGCTGGTAGAACTGGTAAAGCATTTACCTTAGTAGTAGGTAAAGAAGTTTACAAATTAAAAGACATTCAAAGATATTGTAAAACAAAAATTATTGTTCAACCAATTCCATCTATTAATGATGTTACAGCTGTAAAAGCAGAAAAGATACTTGATAAGGTTCATGATCTGATTAGCAATGAAGATTTAAGTAAAATGATTGATATTATTGAAGCAAGAGTAAACAATGAAGATTATACTTCTCTTGATATAGCTGCAGCTTTTCTTAAAATGGCTATGGGTGAAGAAAATGATCAAATTGATGAGAAAGCTAGCTTTAATGATTTTGGTGATACAGGTGCAGAAGCAGGTATGGTTCGCCTATTTATCAATATTGGTAAAAATCAAAAGACAAGACCTGGCGATATACTAGGTGCCATCGCTGGTGAAACAGGAATGCCTGGTAAATTAATTGGAAGCATTGATATGTATGACAAGTATACTTTTGTAGAGGTTCCACGTGAATATGCATCTGATGTAATTGAAGTAATGAAGAATGCTAAAATTAAAGGTAAAAATATTAATATTGAGCCTGCAAACCGCAAATAAATAAAGAAGAGCTGTTTTTTATGATAGATATCATAAAAGACAGCTTTTATTTTACTAGATCTAAGTTTTTGCTTTTTGGAAGTAAGATTGACAGAAAATTTATGAGGTTTATAATAAAGATATGATTTAGAGGTAAAGGAGAGGAATGTAAGACATTCTAGGTAAAGAAATGGTAAAAAGTATGACATCTGGTAGCACAGGGAAACATCTAATATCTTTTGCAATTCCTATGATATTAGGAAATATATTTCAGTTAACATATAATGCAGCAGATTCAATTATTGTTGGTAGATATGCTGGCAAAAATGCTTTGGCAGCAGTTGGTACAAGCAATCCCATTATGAATATTATTACCTTTTTTATAATAGGTATCTGCATGGGAGCATCTGTTCTAATGAGTGAGTTTTATGGAGCTGGTGAAGAAAAAAAGCTAAAACGTGAGGTTTCAACAAGCATTATAATTGGTAGTGGTTTTACGCTTGTAATGAGTGTAGTATGTATTCTCTTAGCAAAGCCTATTTTACGATTGCTTCGTACACCAAATGAAATTCTTGGGGATGCTATTTTGTATTTAAGAATTATATTTATAGGTTTAATCTTTACCTTCTTTTATAACTTCTATGCTTCTACCTTAAGAAGTATGGGAGATGCCAAAACACCAATCTACTTTGTTATGATAGCTGCTGTGGTTAATATTTTATTAGACCTTTTATTTGTAGGGGTATTTCATCAAGGTGTAGTAGGAGCTGCCATTGCAACTATAATTGCACAGGGTCTATCTTCTATATTATGTGTTATTTATGCAACGAAGAAAATGAGTTTATTGCGATTTAAACCTAGTGAGTTCGTTGTAGATAAATCCTTAATTAAGCAAACGATTCATTATAGCTGGTATACCTCCATGCAGCAAACCGTACTATATGTAGGAAAGGTATTTGTACAAGGGGCAGTTAATCCCTTAGGAGTAGAAAGTATAGCTACGTTTAATGCAGTAAATCGAGTGGACGATTTTGCATTTACACCACAACAAAGCATTGCGCAAGGAATGACAACGTTTATTGCTCAAAATAGAGGAGCTAATAAGCCAGATAGAATTAAAAAAGGTTTTATACGAGGACTTCAATTAGAGGTTTCTTATTGGTTTCTGTTAGTAGGTGTTGTATTCTTTGGTGCAAGCACCATGATGAGAGTGTTTATTCGTGATGGGGATCTAAGTGTAGTTATATTAGGGACAGAGTATTTAAAAGCAATGTCTATCTTTTATATCCTTCCTGCATTCACGAATGGAATTCAAGGTTACTTTAGGGGCATGGGGAAAATGGAGGTTACATTACGTGCAACTACAGTACAAATGATCGTACGTGTTATATTTGCTTATATCTTAGCAAATACCATGGGAATTAAAGGGATTGCCTATGCTTGTTTTATCGGATGGGTTGCTATGTTACTTTATGAAGTACCAACCTTATTACTACTACAAAAGAAGTTAAAAAGCAAAAGTATGTAATGTTTTAAGTTTAATTAATAATGCAAATATGATGCATTATTACAATAAATATAAAGCATTTTACTTGTAAAATTAACAGCATATGTTATAATTATAGCACAATGATAATCTTGTTCATTGTGCTTTCTTTTATTATAAAAATACGGAGGGATGTGTTACTTTGTTACTTTGGGAAATTGAGAGGCATTTGGAAGAGAAGATAATACCATTTTGGAAGAAGTTAAGAGATGTAGAGCATGGGGGTTATTACGGGTATTTAGATTATAATCTAAATCTAGATAAAAAGG
The DNA here is from genome assembly GCA_023424235.1 of Bacillota bacterium. Classification (GTDB taxonomy): domain Bacteria; phylum Bacillota; class Clostridia; order Lachnospirales; family Lachnospiraceae; genus Anaerocolumna. Next base: position 29,005 of record JAFAEB010000410.1, on the reverse strand, counting down.
CTGTTAAAGGTGTAATACTTCACTGTAGAATATTATGGTTTTTTACCAACGCATATAAAATTACACAAGACATAGAATGTTTAGAGCATGCAACACACTGCTATCAATTTATAAAAGACAATTGTTTTGACAAGGAATATGGTGGTGTTTACTGGTGGGTTAGCTATGAAGGATTACCTTGTGACACCACCAAGCATACATATAATCAGGCTTTTGCCATCTATGCACTATCTTCCTATTATGGAGTAACAAAGAATCAAGAAGCCTATGACTTAGCAATTAATTTATTTTATTTAATCGAAACTAAACTTAAAGATGAGTATGGATACCTAGAGGCCTTTGACCGTTTCTTTTTACCCATTGAGAATGATAAACTCTCAGAAAATGGCCTTATGGCTAGTAAGACTATGAATACCCTCCTTCACCTATTAGAAGCCTATACTGAGCTTTATAAAGTTAGTAAGGATGATTTGGTAAGAAAGAGTTTAATCTGGATTCTAGAGCAATTTGAGAAGGTAGTTTACAACAAAGACAGAAGAATCTTAGAGGTATTTTTTGATAAGGATATGAATTCGTTATCCGACTTAAATTCCTATGGACATGATATAGAAGCTTCCTGGCTTATGGATCTTGCCTGTATAGAAGTAGGTGATAAGGATTTGACTAGTCGAGTACGTGTAGTTACCGACAATCTCCGTGAGCACATTTATGAGGAAGGGTATACTAACGATTCTCTTAATAACGAAAAGTTTAAAGGAGAAGTTGATACAACAAAGATATGGTGGGTACAAGCAGAAGCAGTTGTAGGATTTATAAATGGATATGAATTAGATAAAAGTAAGGTTAAGTACCTACATGCAGCACGAAAGATTTGGGAATATATTAAAGAATATATGATTGATAAACGTGCTAATTCAGAATGGTTCTATGATTTAAATGATGATAATATTCCTATTAGTAAGAAAGAAATTGTAGGTCCATGGAAATGTCCATATCATAACGGAAGAATGTGTTTTGAAGTCTTAAAGCGTAAAATAGAGATTACATAAACAAATTTAATTGTATGAAAGCAATTACCGATTCATTGAAAGGAATTCTTATGCATAAAAAATACTATGAATTATTAAGTCAGTATGAGGAATTAATACAGAAAAAGAATGAAGTAAGCACTTTTTACAATGGGATCTATAATCGATATAAAAATCCAGTGCTAACAAGGGAACACATTCCCCTATACTGGAAGTATGACTTGGACGAAAATCGGAATCCCTTCTTTATGGAACGATTAGGCGTTAATGCAGTATTTAACTCTGGAGCTATCAAATTAAATGGAAGATACTATTTGATTGCTAGGATAGAAGGAAATGATAGAAAATCTTTTTTTGGAGTTGCAGAAAGTGATAGTCCAATCGATGGATTTCGCTTTCATGATTATCCAGTAGTATTAGCAGATACGGAAAGAAAAGAAACGAATGTATATGATATGAGACTTACGAGTCATGAGGACGGCTACATTTACGGAGTATTTTGCTCGGAAAGTAAGGATGAGACTAGCAATTCTTTATCTGCAGCCAAAGCAGAAGCAGGTATTATTAGAAGCAAAGACTTAAAAAGTTGGGAACGTTTGAATAATTTAGCTACTCTTCGTTCTCCACAACAAAGAAATGTAGTATTGCATCCAGAATTTGTCCAAGGCAAATATGCATTTTATACCAGGCCAATGGATGATTTTATAGATACCGGCTCTGGTGGTGGTATTGGCTTTGGATTATGTAGTGATATTACAAATGCAGTAATAGATGAAGAGGTCATTACAAGTAAACGTAAGTATCATACGATTACAGAAGCAAAGAATGGTGCAGGTGCAGTACCAATAAAAACGGAAAAAGGATTTATACATATCGCTCATGGTGTAAGAAATACAGCTGCTGGACTTCGTTATGTTCTTTATGTATTTGCGACCTCTTTAAATGAACCTTGGAAAGTAATAGCAGAACCGTCTGGTTACTTTTTAGCACCTCTTAAGGAGGAGAGAGTTGGGGATGTATCCAATGTTGCATTTAGTAACGGTGCTATTGTTGATGATGATGGTATGGTATATCTATATTACGCATCATCAGATACAAGACTTCATGTGGCGAGTATGACCTTAGAACAATTAATTGATTATACCTTCAATACTCCAGAGGATCCACTTCGCTCTGTGGAATGTGTGAAACAACGCTGCCACTTAATTGATGAAAACTTAAAAATATTAGGCAAGGAATTATAACTAGAAATAAAGTTAACAAAGTTAAAATCCATAGGAAATAAATGAGATGATGCTTAATACCATAAGTTTCATCTCTTTTTTAGTATTATTATTAGGATTCAATTTCTTTGGAAAGATATTCCCTTACAACTTATATAGAAAGTAGTTGATTTTAATTCTATAATTATCGAATTAGAATTGACAGATTAAAACTACAGTGATACAATTGAATAAAAAAGAGGAGAATTAATATGATAAGATCACAATTTAATTCCATGTTCGGCTATTTTAATGATAAAATCTCAAATTGCAATGAGCAATATAAAAAGTTTCAATTAGAAGGTCGGTTTGATGAAGGGAATTTTGAGAAAATAAAGGTTAATGTATATGGGATTTTTAATACTATGTTAACCTTAGCAATTAATACAGCCAAAGAAGAGAATGAAGTGTATGCTTTTTATATGAAGAAGCTAGATGAAATTCCTTTAAACTGGGAGGCATCTTATAAAAAAGCAGTAGAGTATAATGATGAAGAAAAAATTCATATCGAAAACATTAAATTAGGAGTTGTAAAAGAGATAAGTAATGCCTTCGAAAAAACATGGGAGGAAGTAAAATGAGAGAAGTAGATGCAATAAAACTCTTTAAATGCTTATCTGACAAATCAAGAATTCAAATTTTAAAATCTCTCTCCATTGAAGATATGTATGTAGAGCGTTTAGCGGAACGTTTAGATTTATCCCCATCTACGGTATCATTTCATTTGAAGAAATTAGCAGATGTAGGTGCAGTAACCTCCTATAAAAATCAATACTATACCATGTATTCTATATGTACTAATATATTTAAGACCAGTATACTAGATATACTAAAGGAGGAATCTGATGAAGCAACACTTCAAGAGAGACGTGATGCAGAATACCGAAAGAAAGTAATAGATTCCTTTTTTGAATATGGTAAACTAAAAACAATTCCAGCTCAGAGGAAGAAGGAACGTATTATATTAGAAGTTATTGCCAAAGCATTTGAGGTTGATCGTGTATATACGGAGAGGGAAGTCAATATTATTATAGCTGATTTTCATGATGATTTTTGTACCCTACGTAGAGATATGATTGGAGAGGGACTTTTACAAAGGGATGAAAATGGATATAGACGTGTAGGAATACATGATAATATAAAAGACGAATTGTCCTAGAACAATTCGTCTTTTATATTGTGTTAAGATACTATGAAACTCTTTATAAACAAAGGATTATTTATAGAACTTTCTTTCTTACTTTCAGGAATAAATAAATCATACTAAAGCTAAGTAAAATATGACCAAGACCAGAAATCCCTGAAATCGATGCATCTAGCGACTTACTTAATTGGCTTCCCCAAACTTCAGTAAGCCCTCTCATCAAAAATCCAATACTGGATATATTTAGACCAATATTATATATAATAAGTGCTTTGTTCACATGCTTTTGAGAAGAAAAAGCAAAGTTTTTCTCAAGCAATAACAAAATCAAAAAGAAAAACATTCCAAGAGTCAAATAGTGAGTATGCATACTAGATAAACTTGTTTTACCTGTAAAGTCATTTAATTTTGTAAACTCACGAAAGAAAACTCCTGATATTAAGCCAATCAATGCATAAGTAAGTGATAGGTTTGCATAACGTTTTAGCATATAACAGTCCTCCTTATATCTTTAATTTATTTCGTAACATATGTAGTATCATAAAACATGCTGATTGAGAAAAAGCCACACACCATAAAATAACTTTCGTGATGTGTGACTATGTTTATCTTAACCGAAATATCTTTCTAATAAGCCTTGGAACGCCTTACCATGTCTAGCTTCGTCACGAGCCATTTCATGAACAGTATCATGAATAGCATCATGGTCTGCCATTTTTGCACGTTTTGCTAAATCAAATTTACCAGCTGTAGCACCATTTTCAGCAGCTACTCTTAATTCAAGGTTTTTCTTTGTACTATTAGTAACAACTTCACCAAGTAATTCTGCAAATTTTGCTGCATGTTCTGCTTCTTCATAAGCTGCTTTTTCATAATATAAACCGATTTCTGGATATCCTTCTCTATGTGCTACTCTTGCCATTGCTAAGTACATACCAACTTCTGTACATTCACCTTCAAAGTTAGCTCTTAAGTCCATCATAATATCTTCGCTAGCACCTTGTGCTACTCCAATAACATGTTCTGCAGCCCAGTGCATTTCACCAGCTTGTTCTGTAAATTTAGAAGATGCAGCTTTACAAATTGGACATTGATCTGGAGCAAATTCTCCTTCGTGAACATAACCACATACTTGACATACAAATTTTTTCATTTTTATAATCTCCTTTTCATCCTAAAATATAGCAATTAATAATAGTAACTATTACTGATATCATATTATAACAAGATATATGATTTGTCAATACCTTTTTGATAATTTTTCTAAATAAAAGTATTTGACATAGTTTGCTTGTGCGAGAAAATGAATAAAGGGAAAAGGAAAGCAGAAGAAGATAATGAGTAAAGACTAGTATTATCTTTATTTAAAAATCAAGGCGCTGCCTTTACAATGTAAAAGAGCGCCTTAGTTTAATTTTAATGTTTCTTGCTACATTCAGCACATAATCCATAAAAGAAAGTAGAATTACCTTCTATTTGACCTGCGAAATTCTTACCAGCAATCTCATTTATATGGGATAAGTCACTTGGTACAATATCTAAGTCTATTATATCAGAACATTCTTTACATACAAAATGATAATGTCCATGTATATCTGCGTCAAATCTATCAATACCGGATCCGTGAGATATTTTCTTAACTTCACCTTGCTCAACTAATAAATTCAAATTACGATAAACAGTTCCTAAACTAATGTTTGGATATATTTGCTTTATATGCATATATACCATGTCAGCAGTTGGGTGTTCTTTTGTATTAGCTAAATATTCCTTAATGGATTCACGTTGCCTGCTAAATTTAAGGGTAGCCATATCACACCTCCAATAATAGTAATTATTATTAATATTATCATAAGATTGTGTATTCGTCAATAGATTATGGCATATGAACAACAAATTGATACATTAGGATAAAGTGGCAAGCACTTCCTCCCATGCAAAATAAGTGAAATATTTCATGGGAGCCAAAGTATTTGTGTTTACTATTAAAAATTGGTAGCTTTAATGCATAAATAACTCCACCTACTGTATAAATAATGCCACCAATGACTAACCATACAAAAGCTAGTTTTGGTAAGGAATTTAATAGAGGTGTAAAGGCTAATACACAAGTCCATCCCATTGCGATATAGATAACAGAAGAGACCCATTTAGGAACGTATACAAAAAATCCTTTTAGTATGATACCAGAGATTGCCATAGCCCAAATAATTGTTAGCAGAATTATCCCAACCCTACCTTTTAATACAACTAAACATATAGGTGTATAAGTGCCAGCAATTAGGACAAAGATCATCATATGATCAAATTTTTTAAGGCGTCTATTAATCTTGTCAGATAAATTGAAGGTATGGTATACTGTGCTAGCAGTGTATAATAAAATCATACTAATAGCAAAGATGAATAAGGAAACAAAATGCACCATACTAGGAGACTTTGTAGCTTTTATAAGTAAGGGGAAGCTAGCAAATAGAGACATCAACATCCCAATAAAATGTGTTATTGCGCTACCCGGATCTTTAATTTTTTTAATTTTTTGTACCATATACATCATTCCTTTCTAGATAAAATAAAATTTAAAATGGGTAGATTATGTAACCCAATCATGGATAAGTTACACTATTATATATAATTTGTAGTAGGTAAATTTTGATACATAATTATCATAAACTTATCATGTCGAAGATATAACTTCACAATGTAGTTTTCAAAACTACATCTAATGTCAACAATACTACAACAAGTGGTTTCAAAATACAAGGGGTAATTGAAACTTTTTTTACTTTTTATTAATTTATTAACTTAAAGGAGGTTTAGCAATGGATATTCAGGTTGGTGATATTGTTAAATTAAAGAAACAGCATCCCTGTGGAAGTTTTTTATGGGAGGTGCTTCGTGTTGGAATTGATTTTAGATTAAAATGCAAAGGTTGTGACCATCAAATAATGATTCCAAGAAAGCAAATTGAAAAGAATATAAGACAAGTAATAAAAAAAGAAGAGTAGACTTATTGTCCACTCTTCTTTGCCATTTTAGCTAACTCAATACAACCGATAATACCTTGATCACCAGCTAGTGAAGAAGGTACGATATAGGTTTCCATATTAGATAACTCATTCGTATCCATATAACCGTTTAATAAGGCTACTACATGTTTTCTTATTAGTGGAAACAATTGCTCTTGATGCATTACACCGCCACCTAAAACAATTCTTTCTGGGGATAAGGTAAGGATATAAGTGATGATTGCCTGTGCAATATAATAGGCCTCTAACTCCCATACAGTTTCGTCCTCTTTTAATAAATGTGCCTTTTTGCCATACCTGTTCTCAATGGCTGGACCTGAAGCTAAACTTTCAAAGCAATTAGGGTGATAAGGACATACACCAGAAGCATTATCTTTTTCATGTTTGCTAATAAGGATATGTCCACCCTCAGGATGAAGCATACCATGGAGTAAAGAACCATTTACCATTACTCCGATACCAATTCCAGTTCCAATTGTTATGTAAACACTTGATTTCACATCTTTTGTACTTCCATAAGTTGCTTCACCTAAGCAGGAACCATTAACATCTGTATCAAATCCGATTGGGATATTAAGTGCTTCTTGTAAGCTTCCTACAAGATTATAGTTTCTCCAATCTAGTTTAGGAGTGGATGTAATATATCCATAAGTAGGTGAGTTAGGATTTAAATCAATAGGACCAAAGGAACCAACACCTAATGCAATAATATCTTTACTCTTAAAGTATTCTATTATTTTTGGCATAGTTATAGATGGATGTTGGGTTGGTATGGATTTTTGTTCAATGATTTCACCATTCACTGTACCTATGGCAAGTACCATCTTTGTACCGCCCGCTTCTAATGCTCCGTAAAACATAAATACCTCCGCCTTTTGTACTTTATTACTCTGTCTAGCTTATTATAACCTATTAAAATTTAAAAGAATAGTAGTATTACTTAAAAATTAATAATTCTTACAAGAATCACATTATTTTATACATCATCTTTAGAGGAAATAGACAATATGTGATATTGACAATCCAATCGGATTATAGTAAAATATTTGTATGCTTAAGTAAATATTAAATTATTTTAGATTGTTCTTAAATATTAAAATTGGAGGCCGGTATGAGTAGATTAGTAATTAACGTAAGTAATAAAAAATCGAAAATCAACAAAGAGATTTATGGGCATTTTTCTGAGCATTTAGGAAGATGTATTTATGAAGGCTTATATGTTGGTGAAGACTCAAAGATACCAAATAAAAATGGTATGAGAAGTGATGTTGTTGAAGCATTAAAAGAAATGAAAATTCCAATGCTACGTTGGCCAGGTGGTTGTTTTGCTGATGAATATCATTGGATGGATGGTATTGGTCCAAAGGAAAGCAGAAAGAAAATGATAAATACCCACTGGGGCGGTGTACTAGAGGACAATAGCTTTGGTACTCATGAGTTTATGGAATTATGTGAACAATTAGGATGTGAACCTTACATTAATGGTAATCTTGGTAGTGGTACAGTTCAAGAAATGTCTGAATGGGTTGAGTACTTAACCTTTGATGGCGTATCTCCAATGGCTGATTTAAGAGCTAAAAATGGTAGAAAAGAACCTTGGAAGGTAAAATTCTTTGGGGTTGGAAATGAAAACTGGGGTTGTGGTGGTAATATGACACCGGAGCACTATGCGAATGAGTATAGAAGATATCAGACTTACTGTAGAAACTATGGTGATAATCGTCTATTTAAGGTTGCAGGAGGTCCAAATGTTAATGATTATAATTGGACTGAGACAGTTATGAGAATTGCTCATAGACATATGGATGCATTATCCCTTCATTACTATACACTAGAAAAGGTATGGGAGGATAAAGGAGAAGCAACAAGCTTTGATGAAGCAGGTTGGTACAAAACTCTTAAGAATGCATATTATATGGAGGAATTAGTAACGAAACACTCTAGTATCATGGATAAATATGATCCTGAAAAGAGAATTGCATTAGCAGTTGATGAGTGGGGATGCTGGTTCAATGTTGAAAAGGGTACAAATCCTGGATTCTTATACCAACAAAGCACCATGAGAGATGCTCTAGTAGCAGGTTTAACTCTTAACATATTTAATAAACATAGTGATCGTGTAAGAATTGCGAATATTGCTCAAATGGTTAACGTTCTTCAAGCTGTAATCTTAACAGAAGGAGAAAAAATGTTATTAACTCCTACTTATCATGTATTTAACATGTACAAACATCATCAGGATGCAACACTAGTGGATAGCTTTATTGAAACCTCTCTAATTGGTGTTGAAGAAGCAAAGGTTATTAATTTAAGTGAATCTTGCTCGATTGATAAGGATGGAAAATTACATATTACGATTAATAACCTTTCTATAACAGATAGTTATACCATTAATAGTGCAATTGTTGATATGGCTGTAAATAGTGTGAAGGCAGAAATTCTAAGCAATGATATGACAGCACATAATACATTTGAAAATCCAGACCTTGTAAAAACAAATGAGTTTAATGAGTTTACAATTACAAAGGAAGGTATCGATTTTGTAATTCCACCATGTAGTGTTATTCATTTTACAGTAGAATAAATTATAGTCTTTATTTGATAGCTATTAATTTTAGTTAGATATTATTATATAATGGGGTGGGGTGAAAAATCCCACTCTATTATGATCTATAGAAGAAGTATGCATAAGGAGTTTTTTATACAATTATGCGTGTACTTATAAAAGGCTCAAATGACTGATATACACCTTATTGACACCCGAACTTAAATTGCATGAATAGGATAAATGGAGTATAGGATGAATGATGAAATCAAACAGAATACTTTTTGTAAAAAATGCTTATTAAAAGATATGCCAGAGGATGCTTATTTTAAAAATCTATATGAATATATTAATAGCATTGATGTAGACTTAAAAGTGGACACTAGCACCTATGAAACTCGCCTACAAATCTGTAAAGAATGTGATAACTTACTTAGTGGAATGTGTAGAATATGTGGTTGCTTTGTGGAATTAAGAGCAGTAATGAAAAAAAACACTTGTCCCAATGTGGATAAAAAATGGTAGATTTCTTTTCTTAAATTTACATGATTCGTTAGAGATTAATAATTTTATATAATTAAATATAAAAAACCTTAATAAAATTATTATTTTTGTCGATATATATCATGTTGTGACTTTTTTAACGAAGAAAGTTTGAAAATGACATACTAATATACTACTTCGTTTGTATAGGAGGAGAAATGATTAAGAAATTTACTAAAAAAAATAATAAAACCAAAGAAATAAAAGCTAAGGTGAATAAAAACAAAGGTAGAAAGAGCACAAAACTAGGCATTCGTAAGCAGTTAATACTGGGATTCCTTGTACCAATTTTATGTATTATTATATTAGGCTCTATCTCATATCTGAAAGCCAGCCAGGGGTTTATAACAAATTATGAAGAAGCAACACGTAATACCTTTGATATGGCTGCAGATTATATTAACTTTGGTTTAGAATCAGCAGAAAGTATTAGTGTTCAATATACAACCGAAACAGAAGTATCTAATTATGTTGCAGGAATATATAAAGCTAAATCCTTAGAATTGTCCAAATTATTCAGTAGTAAAAAAAATGAATTTACTATAAAGGTTACTGCAGAACGATTTATTAAAAATATACATATTATTACTTCAGATGAAGAAGTAAGAGTACTATCAAGTACAAATACGAATGCAAACGGATTTTTTAAAGAACTACTAAACTCAAGTGAAGGGGAAACACTTAATACAAAATCATTTCGCTCCTATTATGTTGGTAATCACCCATTAGTAGATGAAAAATTAGTAATAGACCCAAATAGCTATGCATTTTCATTAATAAGAGGATTTGCAACAAAAACAGGTTGTATTGTAGTTGATATTGATAGGGAAGCTATAATCTCTATACTTTCTGAAATTCAACTTGGAGAAAACACCTTAGTTGCCTTAACGACAGAAGATGGAAGGCAATTATTAATAGATGATAGTGCTGGAAAAAATGGTGAATTCAATTTTACAGATCAAGATTTTTATCAAGATAGTCTTCTAGCAAATGAAATGAGTGGAAGTAAATATATTAATTATAAAAATACAGAATTTTTATATATGTATAATAAAATAGACGATACAGGTCTTGTTCTTACTGCATTAATACCAAAAGCAAATATTATGAAGCAAGCCAATGAAATTAGAGATTTAACGATTGTAATTGTAGTTATAGCATGTATTATAGCATTAGGTATTGCTACCTTTATATCAGGAAGTATTGGTAAATGTTTAAAAGTAATTAATCAGAAATTAAAGCAAATATCTTACGGGGATTTAACAGTAGATATTAAAATAAATCGAAAAGATGAGTTCTCTGAATTAGTAGAGAATATTACAAATATGCTATTCAATATGAGAAATTTAATACAAAATGTTGCTGATGTTAGTAACTTAGTATCAGAGTCAGCGTATGGAGTTAAGGATTCTTCAAAGACAATCGCAGATACAAGTTACAGTATTAAAGCTGCTATTGAAGAAATCGGACATGGAATTGCTAGTCAGGCAAATGATTCACAGGACTGCTTACTTCAAATGGATGCTTTGTCACAAAAAATAACGACAACTAGCGATAATGTTAATGAGATTGAAGCAGTAAGTAAAGAAGCAAAGGAGTCCATTTTAAAAGGACTTGTTATTATGGATGAACTTACAAATCAATCTAGTAAGACCAACGATATCACAAAGTATGTAGTATCTAATATTAATGCATTAGAGAATAAATCAAAATCAATTCAAAAAATTATAGATGTAATTAATGAAATCGCATCCCAAACCAATCTTTTAGCACTTAATGCTTCAATAGAAGCTGCAAGGGCAGGAGAAGCTGGAAAAGGTTTTGCTGTTGTTGCAGATGATATTAGAAAGTTAGCTGAAGGGTCAATTGTAGCAGCTAATGATATTAGAAAAGTGGTTGAAGATATTAAAACACAAACCATTGATACAGCAAATTCTGCTAATGAAGCAAAAGATATTGTTAATGAGCAAACAAGTATTGTTAATGATACAATTAGAACCTTTAATAATATGAACGTAGGAATAGAACGCTTATTATCTAATCTTAGTGAAATTGATATTCATATAAAAAATATGAATTCAGCTAGGGAAAGTACATTAAATGCAGTGGAAAGTATATCAGCTGTATCAGAAGAAACCTTAGCAGCATCCAATACTGTTGACGAAACATTAAATGTACAAGATAATTCTGTAAAGGGATTAGAAGAAGCATCCACTATTTTATATGGTTATGCAACAAAATTAAAAGAAGCAATTAACACATTTAAAATATAGAATACTGGTTTCAAATACATACGTTAAATACATACGTAATATAAGATTGCCTATATCAAATTCCAAAAAATAAATAAGTATAAAAGAGTATCTCTAGCTAGTAATAGTTAGAGATACTTTTATGTATGTTAAGAGTTTCAAACAGTGTTTATAGTGGGGATACGATGTAGATAGCTAATATTTGAAAGTCACTTTACTAAACATGATGACAATAGTAAGTTTAATGACTATATAAATTAATTTTGAAGCAAAAACACTATACGAAACAAGCTTTTTGTAATATGATATAGGTATAGCAAAAATATATAACTTCAAAGTCAATATGGGCAAAATGATGTATAAATTGCATAAAAATTGTGCGAACTATATAAAAAAGAAATTCCTTATGATTGAGAAGTAATATACTACTAAACTTTTCGATAGATTAGTCGATATATATCATATCATCCATTTTTTTGAGAAAATGGATGTAATTAGTTTTATTTTCTTCTTATGCTACATTAACATTCAGTTTGTACATAAGTAATACTTTACGGGTATATGGGAGGAGATACAGTGAGGATAAAGGAAAAGATAGGAACAACAGTGAAAAACTTATTTGCAAAAAAAGATAAGTTGAAGAAAGTGCGAAAGACTAAGAAGGAAGCTGCTCTTAATCGTGTTATAGAAGTTGCAGATAAAAAAATCGCCAAGCGAAATATTAAAATGGGAATAAAAAAGCAACTTATTATTGGATTTTTAGTACCGGTTATCGGGACTATTTTGTTAGGTATTATATCATATAATAAAGCATCGAAAGGGTTCATAAGTAATTATGAAGATGCAACAAAAAGTACGATTGATATGGCAGCTAATTATATAAACTTTGGTTTAGAATCAGTAAAAAGTGTTGGACTTCAATATACAACTGATTCTGATATTTCCAAATATGTTGCTGGTTTATACGATACAACATCCTTGGAGTTTGCTAAATTACTAGCGAATAAGAGAAAAGAGTTTTTAGTTAAAACAACAGCAGAAGGCTTTATTGAAAATATACATATTATTACAGATAACCAGAAACTAAAGGTTATTTCAAGCAGTGTAAGTTCTGCAGATGGTTTTTTTGGTGAACTTCTTGAATCCCAAGAAGGTGCAGGGCTAATTAATATGAATTATACGCTTTATTACTTTGTTGGTTCCCATCCATTAATTGATGAGAAGCTAAAGCTAGATCCAAACGATTATGCTTTTTCGGTTGTTCGAGGTTTTCCATCAAGAAATGCAGCCATTGTAGTTGATATTACATATAAGGAAATCGAGTCCATTCTAAAAGAAATTCAATTAGGTAACAACAGCTTTCTATCATTAGTAACGGAAGATGGGAAAGAAGTTTTACTCGATAATACAGGTAAAGAAGATAGTCAATTTACGTTTACTAACCTTGATTTTTATCAAAAGAGTAAAGAGTCTGAAAGCTTAAGTGGAACGGAATATGTTAAATACGATAACCAAAATTATTTGTATATTTATAGTAAGATTGAAGATTCAGGAATTATGATAACTGCTTTAATACCAGAAGCAAATATTATGGCACAAGCGAAAACAATACGTTCTATGACAGTTTATATAGTTCTTGCTGTTTGTGCTATAGCAATCTTTATCGCAACTATTATATCAGGTAGTATTGCTAGCTGTCTAAAGACTATCACATCAAAGTTAAGCCAAATATCAGAAGGTGATTTAACAGTTGATGTAACAGTAAAACGTCATGATGAATTTCAAATGTTAGCTGATAATATAAGGTATATGGTTCAAAATATGAGAAGCTTAATACAAAAAGTTGCTTCTGTAAGCCAATTAGTCTCAGACTCAGCAGTTGATGTGAGAGATTCCTCGAAGACAATTGCTGTAACCAGTGAGAATATTACATCTGCAATTGAAGAAATTGGTCATGGAATATCCAACCAAGCGAATGATTCACAAGATTGCTTAATGCAAATGGATTCATTATCACAAAAGATATCCATTGTAAATGACAATGTAAAGGAAATCGAAGCTGTAACAGACAAGACCAAAACCATGATTTCAAAAGGTATTGTAACCATGGAGGAACTAACAAATCAATCGATTGCTACCAATGATATTACAAAATATGTAGTGGATAGTATAAGTGCATTAGAAGCAAAATCGAAATCAATTGAAAAGATTATAGGTGTTATCAATGAGATAGCAGCACAAACGAATCTATTAGCTCTTAATGCATCCATAGAGGCAGCTAGAGCAGGGGATGCGGGTAGAGGATTTGCTGTTGTTGCTGATGAAATACGTAAACTTGCAGAAGGCTCTATAGTAGCTGCTGGGGATATTAGAAAAGTAGTAGAAGAGATTAGAAAGCAAACAGTAGACACAGCAAAATCTGCAAAAGAAGCTGAAACGATTGTAAGTAATCAAACAGGTATTGTTAATGAAACCATAACAACATTTAAAAATATGAATGATGGTGTTGAGAAGTTAATTAATAATCTTGAAGAAATTGGTATCAATATGAAGAATATGAACCTTGCGAGAGAAAGTACTCTAAGTGCAGTAGAAAGTATCTCTGCAATTTCTGAAGAAACCTTAGCAGCCTCAAACACAGTGGATGAGACAGTAAGTGTACAAGAAGAATCAGTAAAAGGTTTAGATGAAGCATCCAACACATTATATGGTTATGCAACTAAGTTAAATGAAGCAATAAGTACCTTTAAAATATAATGATATGTGGATCCTATAGAGTGAAAAAAACATATAGGAATCATAAGTTTTAATATGCAAGTTATAATTATGAAAAGTGTATTAGTAGTTGAACCCACTAAAAAACCCTAAGAAAATACTTAGGGTTTTTTAAATACATGGATTTAGATTTATTTATGGTTCGTTAAAGAAGTATAAATCCTTGGATCGAGAAAGGAGCATTATGTATCAACCATTAAAAATAGGTAATTTAATCGCTAAAATACCAATCATACAAGGTGGCATGGGAATTGGTATTAGTTTAAGTAATCTTTCAGGTGCCGTTGCACTGGAAGGTGGTATCGGAGTAATTTCTACAGCGCAAATTGGATTTAGTGAAAATGATTTTAAGAAAAATCCTTTAGAAGCAAATCTAAGAATGATTGGTGAGCATATAAATAGGGCACGTAAGATGGCACCAAAGGGAATATTAGGTGTTAATATAATGGTAGCTACCAATCATTATAAGGAATATGTATTAGAAGCAGTAAAAAGTGGAATAGACTTAATCATATCTGGAGCAGGACTGCCCTTAGAGCTTCCCTCACTTGTAGCAAAAAGTAAAACCAAGATAGCACCTATCGTTTCATCTAAAAAGGCAGCAGAACTATTACTTAAAATGTGGGATAAGAAGGATCAGACCACAGCAGATGCTATCATTATTGAAGGTCCTCTAGCTGGAGGGCATTTAGGATTTCATATGGATTACCTAGAAAATATGCATTCAAACAATTATGATGATGAAATTAAAGAGATAATAAAGATAACAAAACAATATGAAGAAAAGTATGAAAAAGAAATACCTGTAATTGTTGCAGGTGGGATCAAGGATCAAAAGGATTTAGACCATGTTATATCATTAGGAGCAAGCGGTATCCAAGTAGGGACAAAATTTGTAACGACTAAAGAATGTGATGCACATAGTAATTACAAAGAAGCTTATATAAGATCTAAGAAAGAAGACATTGTATACGTCAAAAGTCCAGTTGGTATGCCTGGAAGAGCTATCATGAACCCTTTTGTAGAGAGAACCATGATGGATAATATTCCAGTTAAAGCCTGTCATGGGTGTATAAGAACTTGTAATCCTAAAACTACTCCTTATTGTATCACAGAAGCCTTGATGAATGCTGCAAAGGGTGAAATAGAGAAAGGACTTATTTTCTGTGGAGCTTATGCATATAAAGAAGATAAAATACGGACAGTAAAAGATGTAATAGAAGATTATATCGGAAAATACTAAGTAAAACTTACCAAAAATAAATAAAGGTCAATTGAAAAGGTAAATTCCATGTTGTAAGAGTAAATTCCACAGGAGATGCATTTTTAAAATAAATAATAGTTTATTCCTATTGTTTTATGGTTATTATTAGTATTGTAACTAGTGTTTTTCATGAATTTTGCGCATAATTCAGCATAGGTGCAAAATAACGATTTTTTTGAAAAGTTAAATTCCACCCTATTTGAGTATGGTATTTTTATAAAATTTGTGATGCTGGTTTGTTTTTATAATTATTTCAGAAGCTCTGGGCGTAAAGTGATATCATCTGTGGGGATGAGTTTTGCGCCTAAAGTATCTAAAATTTCTTGTCCATAAAATAATTTAAAAACATCGTAAGGACTACTATCTCCTAAATTGGCTCTATGATAAGAGTTAATGTGATTCATCATTAAGTCTACCTTTTGTTGAGTTAAGTGATCAAAAGAAGTTCCTTTCGGTAGTACTCTTCTTATAAATTGATGATTGTTTTCAAGTGCTCCTTTTTGATATGGTGCGGAAGGATTGCAATAGAATACTCTTGTCCTTATATTGTTTTCGGAATCCATTTCAATGGAAGTTGGGTCTGAAAATTCACTTCCGTTGTCCGTTAAAAGGACAGGAAAGATTTTGGTAAATACATCAAAAGTCAGTTCCCAATAAAGTCTCTCAAATAGTTCAAAAACGGAGAAAGCAGTATTTCTATCACGTAGAAAAGCAAGCATAAAAGATGTCTTAACAAAGTGAATGGTAAGAAGAACTTTACCACCCTTTTTCCCTTCAATCGTATCCAGTTCCACTATAGGACAGTCAGGCCAACCTTCCAAGAAGCGCTGATAATCTTCATAGGAACGACCAATACGGCAAGCTTTATCAACCTTGAATGAGTCGTGACGGCTTTTTCTAGTACGATATCTTACTTTTCTGGGAAGATCGATATTTCTAGCGGTAAACATACCTGCATCAACATAATTATAGATGGTCTTTTCTGAAAACATGACTGAGGAAGGTTGTGTAATACAAATATGATGAATCGATTGCCCTTTTAATAAAAGTGGAGAGAACAGGTTATCAAGTTGTATCGCTTCTTCTTCAGAAATAGAGATACCTGAACGAGATTCCGATCGTACTTCTTCGTATTCTTTTTGTGCAGCAACTGCCGAATAGAAGTGTTTTTCAAGAGTACACTTATTACGCCTATCACACCCATTACAAACATAGGGAGCTACTTGAAGTCGAGAGCAGTACTCTTTGTAATAATCACCACAGTAAAGATGACACTGAGGGCAGCAACAACAACGTTTGGTGGTACAGTTAGGATTTTGGCATAAGTGTGTAACAGGACAATAACGTCGATTGGAACAGTCATTAAATACATTTCCCATACAACCAGTTTTTTGAAAAATTATATGGTTGCGGACTTCTTTTGAAATGGTAGTACAGTCTCTGTCCAATTCCCTTGCAATTACTTTAAAGGAGGAGGACTGCTTTAGCATGGTTTGAATTGTAACTCTTTCAGATAATGTTAAATGTTTTTGTTTTGTCATTTGGTTCTCCTTTATATGTCAGCATCACGTATATAGGATTACCATTATATTGTAAGATTAAAATCTACCCTATCTATTGTAAGGTTAATTTCTACTGGTACCTGGGCTAGGGGTGGAATTTAAGTTTTCAATTAATAAAAAATAAATAAAAATAAATAATTTCAAAAATAAACTTGTCAATCTTTTAAAACTATGATAAAATTAATATTCGTGATATGTTATACAAAAATTTCCTTGCTCTCTAGGACGTAAAGTCAACGTAGAGGGCCAGAGACCAAAAGGAGGTGCAGGCAACTATGAACAAATATGAATTAGCCTTAGTTGTAAATGCAAAAATCGAGGATGAAACTAGAGTAGCAACTGTTGAATCTGTAAAAGAATTAATTACTAGATTTGGCGGTACGATTACTAATGTTGATGAATGGGGTAAGAAAAGATTAGCTTACGAAGTTCAAAAAATGAAAGAAGGTTTCTATTATTTCATCCAATTCGATGCTGATTCCAATTGCCCTAACGAAGTGGAAAGCCGCATTCGTATTATGGAAAATGTAATCAGATTCTTATGCATTAGACAGGACGCATAATAGAAGGAGGTATTCCTCAATATGAATAAAGTCATTTTGATTGGCCGTCTCACAAGAGACCCAGAAGTAAGATACTCTCAGGGAGACAATTCCCTAGCAATAGCAAGATATTCCTTAGCTGTTGATCGTAGATTCAAAAGACCTGGTGAACCAGATGCAGATTTTATCAACTGTGTAACATTTGGAAAATCCGCTGAATTTGCTGAAAAATACTTAAAGCAAGGAACTAAAATTGCTGTAACTGGTAGAATCCAAACCGGAAGCTATACAAACAAAGAGGGTCAGAAAGTTTATACTACTGATGTTGTTGTAGAAGAACATGAATTTGCTGAAAGTAAATCATCTCAAGGTGATGGAGGTTTTCAACAAACACAAAGACCAGCTCCTAGTCAAGCAGTTGGTGATGGATTCATGAATATTCCTGACGGTTTAGATGAGGAATTGCCATTTAATTAAGCATTAAGAATAATATAATCAACAAAAAAATTATATTCATCGGATAAGGAGGTCATGTTATGTCAAACTTTAAGAATGACAGAAACGGAAACGATAAAGGCGATTCTCCAATGAAGAGAAAAACCTTCGGACGTAGAAGAAAAAAAGTATGTGTATTCTGTGCTGATAAAAATCACACAGGTATCGATTATAAAGATGTAAACAAATTAAAAAGATATGTATCTGAAAGAGGTAAAATTCTTCCTAGAAGAATCACAGGAAACTGTGCAAAACACCAAAGAGCACTTACTGTATCAGTTAAGCGCGCAAGACATATCGCTTTAATGCCATACACTTTAGACTAATTGTATGATGATATGTCTTCGACATATCGCTTTAATGCCTTACACTTTAGATTAATTTAAAATGGATAGCCGCTACATAACTTAGGTTGTGTAGCGGCTTTTTTTTTGATCGAAATAAAATATTCTTTCTGTTTCAAGTAAATTTATCTTAGTATATTATCCAAATTAGAAAATAATCTATTTACGTATATTGACAAAAACATATACTATGATTATCATTATACTTAATTACAATAACGATTTAGCAATTTAGCACAAGTACATAGCAACTATAGAATAATTATTGTTAAACAGAGAACGGGATACTATATGTATGCTTTTTCGAACTATGAAAGGATGGTCAAAAATGGGGTTAGTAAACTATACTTTTTTTTCAGAAGTACTTAGAGAACAAGTAAATGTATCAGTTATATTACCAACTTATAACCCATGGGGTAGCGGTTGTACAATGGAGGAGTTTTACAAAGAAGATAAGAAATTTAAAACACTTTATGTATTACATGGAGGTTCTGATGATTGTACACTGTATTACCGTCATACAAGTATTGAACGTTACGGCCAAGAAGGTGGATTTGCAGTTGTAATGCCTGAAGTTAAGAATAGCTTTTATTGCAATATGAAGTATGGGCAAGATTATTTTGATTACATATCAAAGGAATTACCAAGGGTAATGGAATCTGTATTTCCCTTATCTAATCAAAGAGAAGACCACTATGTGGTTGGTAACTCTATGGGATCCCATGGGGCAATCAAATGGGTGCTAAATTGTCCTGAATTTTTTAATGCTGCAGCAGGGATGTCAGGGGTTGGCGATGTAGAAGAGATGGGTTTCTTTCATGGTAGAGCAGTAGGTCCTGCCTTAGAAGCCTTTGGTAGTGCAGAGGATTATAGAGGGAGTAACAATGATTTAAAATATTTAGCTAATGAATTAGTTCATTCTCACATTGATTTACCACGTTTATTTAGCTGCTGCGGAACAGAAGATCCTTATTATGAGGGTACTGTATTATATAAACAATATCTAGATCAAATTGGATTACCACTTATTTTCGAGGAAGGGCCAGGAGGACACACTTGGGATTTCTGGGATAAGTGGCTTGGACGAATTATTGATTGGATGGGAATCACCAAGGACATGAATAGAGAGGAGGATAAATAAATGGGACTTATGCATGTAAGCTTTCTGTCACAGAAACTTGGTTTTCATACCAATGTTTATATCATATTACCGACTGAAAAATTCAATGATTCTAAGAAATTCCCTGTTTTGTATCTTTTGCATGGTGGTGCTGGTAATGCACAGGATTGGATTCGTTTTAGTAGTATTGAACGATATGCACAGGAGAATGAAATTGCTGTTGTTATGCCAGAGGTTGGAGGAAGTAGTTTTTATGGAGATATGGTCCATGGATATGCTTACTATACCTACTTAACCGTGGAACTTCCACTTATCATTAATCGTTACTTTCCTGTATCTGATAAACGTGAGGAACGTTTTGTTGCGGGCTTTTCTATGGGCGGTTATGGTGCTTTTAAATGGGCATTTAATGAGCCAGAGTATTTTGTTGCAGCGGCTAATTTTTCTGGTATTTCATTTATTGAAGAAATATTTGATGAAAATAGAGGAGGATTCGCTAAACAAGCAAAAATAGATGAACGTGGCATTTGCAATTTGGTATGGGGTGGCTATGATAAAATGCTTGGTACCATGAATGATACTCGTTATATGGTAACCCATGCTTTAGAAAACAAGCTTTCTTTACCAAAGCTATATAGTGTTATTGGTAGAGATGATTTTAGTTATGAACATGCAAAACGCTATGTAACATTTCTTGCAGATAATAAAATACCGATTGAATTTCATGAAATGGATGGTGGACACGACTGGAGAGTCTGGGATGAAGCTGTTAAGAATTTTATCCCTTGGGCTATTAGAAGTGGAAAGATAGGAGTGTAGCCTTTATGGTTCGGTTCAATATATTAAGGAAGTAATATGAGGTGAAAATGGGAAAAGAATCTAAGACTTCAAAATCATTTGGGCTTATTTTTATTTTATTAAGTGTTGTTAATTTAATTACAGCCTTTGGCTTTAGTATGATTTCAACCATAATATCACCATATGCTATGGCTATTGGAGCAAGTCTTTCTATAGCAGGAATCATGGCGGGGATCTTTTCTATATCCGCATTGTTTATTAGACCAATAAGTGGTTTTGTAATTGATATATTCAACAAATGGAATATGTGTATCGTATCAGTTGTACTAATTTGCATTGCTTTCCTTGGTTATACATTAGCTCCTAATGTTGCTTTCATGTTATTTGTAAGAATACTACATGGGTTTGCCTTTGGTATTAATGGTACGGTTTGCATGGTATTAGTAAGTGACTGTGTTCCAAAAGAACGCCTAGGGGAAGGACTTGGTTACTTTGGTATTGGTCAGATTATTGCACAAATCTGTGGCCCTAATTTAGGAATCATAATTAAAGGAAGATTTAGCTATCAATTCTTATTTGGATTAATCGCTATCCTTACTCTAGCTGCCATTGCACTATTATTATTTGCTAAAAGTAAATGTAATAACAACCCAATTTATAAGAATAGCAAAAATGTATTGGCTAGCAGCAATGTGGAGAGCAATGATGCTTTGAATAGCGACAATGCTACTAATAGCAATAGCACTTTAAATAACAACAATACCTTGGCTAACAACAATATTCTAGATAATAAGGCTAATTTTAGTAATCGAAATCTTTTAAAAGAAAAAGTTACCAAGCGTCTTAAACTTGATAACCTTATTGCTAAGGAATGTATGGTATATGCTCTGATTGCAGGATTATTCTCACTTGGTAATGGAATAACAAATTCCTTTCTAGTATTGCTTGGAGAAGAAAGAGCGATTAGAAATATTGGATGGTTTTTTACAATCAATGCAATTGTTCTTCTATTGCTTCGCTTATTAATTGGAAAAGTAATCGATCGTATGAATCTAGTGATAATAGTAAATCTATCTCTAATCGTTACCGGAATATCTATGTTTATGATTGCTGGTTCAACTGGGATTACTTTAATCTTATTGTCTGCCATATTAAAGGCGATAGGCCAAGGAGGAGGGCAATTATCACTTCAATCGGCATGTTTAAGAAAAGTAGATGCATTACGGATTGGCATTGCATCAAGTACATATTATATCGGTGCAGATATTGGTCAAGGATTTGGACCAATTATAGGTGGGAAGTTATCAGAAGCATATAGCTACAAAATAATGTTCTATGCAATTACACTACTAATGGTATTAGGATTATTTGTTTTTAATCTATATGAAAGACATAAATTTAAAGTAAGAAAAAGTGATATGAGGAGGGAACAATATGCCAAATTTTAAGAATTTAGAGCGCTTATTACAGGAGTTTTCGAATACTACAGTACCTGGGTGTGCTTGTTCTATTATGAAAGATGGAGAGCTGATTTATGAAGGTTATGCTGGATATTCAGATATAGAAGATAAGATTAAGGTAAGTAATGATTCAATTTTTCGCCAGGCTTCTACAACAAAGTTATTTACCTATGCAATTATTGGTATGTTGTATGAGGAAGGCAAATTCTTATTATCCGATCCGATATCTGAGTATTTGCCTGAATATAAGAACATGATGAAATATCAAAGAAATTCTTTAGGTGAACTAGAGATTGTCCCACTTGAAAATCCTATTACAATTAAGGATGTTGTTACCATGTCTTGCGGTTTACCTTATTGTATGGTTCCTGATGTTAATTCAAAAGAGCCTATTATTGCAGCAATGAGTAAAGAGTTAGTGGCTATTGGTAAAAATGGAATACCAACACTAAGAGAAGAGGTTCGTGCCATCTCTAAGGTACCGGTTTTGTTTGAGCCAGGAACCCATTGGTTATATGGTTTCGGTAGTGAAATCACAGGTGCAATTGTAGAAGAAATAACAGGAAAGGCGCTTAGAAAAGTATTCCATGAAAGACTAATTGATCCACTAAACCTTAAAAACACTGGAACATATATTAATGATAATAATAAGAAGCAAGTTGTAAGTAATTACATGAAGAATCGTGACGGTAGCTTTAAAAAGCTAGAAAAGGATTCTGATTTTGCCTTTAATAAAGAGATTTCGCCAGTAAGAGCCAGAGTAAATTTACTAGCAAGTGCTACAGACTTTGCTGTATTTATGCAAATGTTAGCAATGGGTGGAACTTATAAGAATGAGCGTTATCTTGGAAGAAAAACAATTGATTTACTACGATCAAATTATCTTAATGATACTCAACTTAAGGATTTTACTTGTACTTATTTAGCAGGTTATGGTTATGGCCTAGGCTTTCGTACACTTATGGATAAAGCAGCAGGAAATCATAATGGCTCTATCGGGGCATTTGGCTGGACAGGTGGGTCAGGAATTTGGGTTGAGGCTGATCCTCTTGAAAGAGTATCGATATCCTATATGCACAATATGAGACCAAATGAAGAGCTATATCATCATCTTAGAGTTCGCACAGTTGCATATGGTTGTCTAGATTAAAAGATAATGGAATATAATTTCATAGCTTCTTTAAATGATTTGAAGTAAATATGACACTATATTAAGAATGTGAGGTACATAGAATGAAACAAAATCAAGCTTTAACCATGCATCCAATCTTTTTTGACCCATTAAATAAAAATATTGAAGTAATTAATAGAGAATCGATACAAATCGTTTATAAGGATTTCCCACCTGCAATTGAAGTCCATGAGGATGGAAAGGTTACCTTTCGGTATTATGCTCCAAATGCAAATAAGGTAGAAGTATGTGGTATAAGTGGAAGTATGAGTAGAGAACGTATTTTATTAGAGCCAGTTGCTAATGGGTATCATGAAAAAACAGTTTCAGGCATTCATACAGGTTTTCATTATCTTAACTGGTTTGTTGATGATGTAAAAGTACTAAATTCTCAGGCACCCTTTGGCTATGGTTGTTTTGAAGCGATTAACTTCTTTGAGCTTCCTGAAAAAGGTAAGGATTTCTACGATTTAAAAGATGTACCTCACGGAGATGTAATGATAGCTAAGTATTCTTCTATGGTTACAAAACAACTAAAAAGCTGTTATGTCTATACGCCTCCTTGTTATGAGGAATCATTGGAAGAGACGTATCCAGTTTTATATATACAGCATGGAGTGGGTGAAAATGAGACCGGTTGGATTTGGAATGGTAAATTAAATTTTATTATGGATAATCTGATTGCCAAGAAAAAATGTACTCCAATGATTGTTGTTATGTGTAGTGGATATGCATTTGAAGAAAATACAGACCCAGTTTTCTATCCTGGTGATTTTGATAAGGAATTAATAGAGGATTGTATACCATATATAGAAGCAAACTTTCGAGTTAAAAAGGGTAGGGTAAATCGTGCAATGGCAGGGTTATCACTAGGATCAGCACAAGCATCTCTTACAGTTTCAAAACATAAAGATTTATTTGCATATTTAGGTGTTTTCTCTGGCTTAGCCATGAACCATATAGAAAGTATATTAGAGGAGAAATCACTAGCTTTTGGCTTAGTATTCCTGTCTGCTGGAGTTGGTGAAACTGGACTTATTGAACAACAAAAATTATTGGAAGAAAGATTTATTAAATCTAATGTTCCATTTATGCAAAAAAGTTATAAAGGATATCATGAATGGCATGTTTGGAGAGAAAGCCTTTATGATTTTGCACAACATATATTTATAAAAGAAGATGTAAGTCTTATCGAAGATGAGTTTCAATATAAGCAGATGGAGCTAGAGAAAGAAAGACTAGAAAAGCAAACCTTTGAAGAACATATTTTATTTTCAAACCCTGTCCATAAGCAAGTTATCTTTGCTTTTGATGAGAAAGGAAATCCAGCAGGAAGATATCGTGATATTCCAAAAGGTGTTGAGATTACTGGAATTGGTGAGGCAAGATTCTGGTTTTTTGCACCGCTTGCCAAAACTGTTGAAGTAGATGTCTTTGGAAAAGAACGTTTTTCATTACATAGGGATTTTGGTGATTTAGGAGAAGAAGGATACTGGACGGGTACATTAAAGGGAATCGTACCAGGATTTCATTATCATGATTATTATGTCAATGGAACACAAGTAGTTAATCCTATGGCAGCAGTTGGATATGGTTGTTTTCGTGCAATTAATTATTTTGAAATGCCAGAAAATAATTTTAAGGAGTATATCATTGATAATGTTCCTCATGGGCTCATTCATATGAATTATTACTCTTCTAGTCAGACCGCCCGAGAGAAGATATGTTATGTCTATACTCCAGCAGAATATGCTAAATCAACTGATAAGAGTTACCCTGTATTATATCTACAGCATGGAGGAGGGGAAAATGAAACAGGATGGATTTGGCAAGGAAAAATTGCAAATATTGCGGATAATTTAATAGCTAGTGGTAATATGGAGCCTATGATTATCGTTATGAATACAGGGTATGCTTTTAGACCAGATGGAAGTAGCCATCCTTCATTAGGTTCATTCTCGGAAGAACTAGCACTTGATTGTGTACCATTTATTGATATGAAATATCGTACTAAGGCAGATAAGGAGTATCGAGCAGTAGCAGGACTTTCAATGGGAGGAATGCATTCACAAAGAATAGCATTTAAGTATCCTAACTTGTTTGCATGGGTTGGTATTTTTAGCGGCGGCCTTACCATATCGAATAAAGAAGCTGACTACAGCCAAATCCTATTAGACAAAGAGGAGTTCCTAAAAACATTTCGTATGCTCTTTGTAGGTTGTGGAAGGGCGGATGGATTATATACAATGACCAAAGAAAACGTAGATATTGTATTAGAACATGGAATACCACTAGAATACTTTGAAGAAGAAGGATATCATGATTGGACTTTTTGGAGGCATTGTGTCGTTAAATTTCTACAAAAAGTTTTTAAGTAAATTATAGATACACTTGGAATGCAATTTATGCAATTGTGGAGCGATATTAAAGCAAATTTTCCTTTAAGCGTAAAGATGTTTTTAAACGGAGGATTGCTATTACTTAATAAGAAGAATAAATAGGAGGGTTTGGATATGAATGATGATTTAACGGCACGTTTACCTGATGGAGCATTTTTTAAGTTTTGGGAGGAAGAAGAGGTTTATCAAAAGGAATACCATGTAAATACCATGCATCCTAATGCGTCCGATCAGAATGAGGGTACAATTGATAAGCCCTTAAAGACAATACAAGCTGCAGCAGAGGTTGCAGAGCCTGGAACACGTATTCTAATTCATGGAGGAACCTATAGAGAATGTGTACGTCCAAGAAATGGTGGAACTGGGCCTGACCAAATGATTAGCTATGAAGCATATGGAGATGGTGAGGTTATAATAAAGGCTTCCGTTGAAGTGAATAACTTCTTTAAAAGCGAAGGCTGGAACGTAAAACGCTTCCATGATCCTGCTACGATACCTAGTTCTTTGCAAATCTGGGCTACTAAATTAAATCCTGAGGATTTTAAAGGTTATAATCCTTTTTGTGCAGTAAATATTCTACATGATAGATTATTTATTGAATATGATAAGACGGATATGACTACCTATTTAAATCGTAGAGGAATGGTTTTTTGTGACGGAAAGCCACTGCATCAAGTAACCTTGTACAATGAAATGGCAACTCATCCTGCATCCTATTGGGTAGAAGCCAATGGTCAAACCATACATTTTCGACTTGAGGATGATGGAGACCCACACGACCATTGTATTGAATTAACAAGTAGAGAACAATGTTTTGCACCAGATATTCCTTTCCTATCCTATATAAAAGTAAAAGGCTTAATATGTGCTCATGCTGCTACCGGAGCACCTGTACCACAAAGAGGTGCTATCTCTACCTATCGTGGCCATCACTGGATTATTGAAAATTGTAAAATTGACTGGTCCAATGGAGTAGGAATTGATATTGGTAATGAATGTTGGCACCATACCCACGATATTGAAAGAACAATAGGCTATACCATTATTCGTGGTTGTGAAATCTATGATGTAGGAGTATGTGGTATTGCAGGATTGTTTGCTAGAGACCTATTAATTGAAGATAATTTAATTAAAGGTACTGGATGGCAAAAGATGGAGCTATCTTGGGAAGCTGGAGGTATTAAGGTACATGGAGCTGTAGATAGCTTAATAAGGAGAAATATATTTAAGGATACCTATCGTGCCGATCATTTATGGCTTGATGTTGCAAATGAGAATAATCGAATTACCCAAAATCTTTTCCTTGATGGAATAGAGCAAAGAGAGGCAATCTTTATTGAATGTAGTAGAGATGGAGTAAACTTAATCGACAATAATATCTTTTGGAATATAGAAGGACGCTTTCATGAGAAGGATTTAGTGAAGGAACATGGGTCCTCTGGTTGGTACAAAATGGAGGAAGCAGGAATTGTTAATGGATATGCCATCTATGGTGAGGGTACGGATCGATTACATATCGCTAATAATTTTATAGGAAAATGCCGTAGCTGTGCATATTTTGCAAAACCTGTATCTTATCGACTAGCGGGAAGAGGTGGTACATCTCGTAATGCTGTCATTAAGAATAATATCATTTATGATTGTAAGGAAGCTGCTCTTAAACTTCCTACTGAAAAAAATGAGGTAGAAGGAAATCTATACTTAAATCAACCAGATGGATATTTAAGAATTTTATATCCTGCACCACCAGTTTGCTTAGATTTATCAGCATGGCAAGAATTTTACGGTTTTGATAAAGAAGGTCAAGAAGGTTGGTTTACAATTGATATAGATAGCAATGATCTCACCATAGAATTCAAGAAATCAGATTATAAACCATTTTTCCCTCGTAGAAAACAAGCTAACAATTCGGTAAGAAATTATGAGGATATCTCCCTTGTAGAAAGGGACGATGCGGTAGCCACTGATTTTTATGGGGAGAAGGTAGAAAGTAATATGGTATTACCTGGACCATTTACCGTAATTGAAGAAAATCGTAAGTACTCGATTGACCCTAGAAAAAATAAATAATAAGTAGTTGAGTATTAAAATTTATCGGGAGTAAAAATTAATCGGAACTAAAATTAATCGGGAGTTAAAATTAATCGGAACTAAAATTAATCGAAAGTAATATTAATCGGAACTAAAATATAATTAAGAATTAGTATATTGCTGAGAATTGATGGGTATTTATAAGAAATATAAAATGATTTTTTCTTAAGAAGCAGGAGGGTTTATGAAAGAGAGCAGAGCATATCAAATTAACCTAGATAATGAAGTCGCATTTCGTAATCATGTTGATTTTTGTGTAGGAACAGGCCGTATGGGGCTTACATTACAAAAAGAATATCAGGAACAGCTAAAATTGGTTCAAGATGAAATAGGCTTTAAGCATATAAGAGGACATGGGCTATTCTGTGATGATATGGCGATTTACCAAGAGTATACTGATGAAAATGGAGAGATTCGTGTAGAATATAATTTTACCTATCTTGATCTGGTAATGGATAGCTATGAGAGATTAGGAATAAGGCCTTTTCTTGAACTTGGTTTCATGCCATATAAAATGGCTTCTGGAACCCAAACAATCTTCTATTGGAAGGGAAACACCACACCTCCAAAAAGCTATGAAGTATGGTGCGATTTAGTAGTAGCTACCTTAAGACACCTAATGGAGAGATATGGTGTAGAGGAAGTTGTACAGTGGCCAATCGAAGTATGGAATGAGCCTAATTTACCTGGATTTTGGGAAAAGGCTGATATGGAAGAATATTTTAAACTTTTTGAGTATAGTTTTCGTGCCATTAAAGCTATCGATACTAGATTTCGTGTAGGTGGCCCAGCTATCTGCGGAGTTATGGATGAACTATGGATAAGAAAGTTTATGGAGTTTTGCCGTGAAAAAGAATTAGCAGTAGATTTTGTAACGAGACATCACTATACTACCGAATTTCCTGAACCTTCTGGACATTATGGCTATGCTAAATTAAGTAATCCAGAAGATGGCTTTCATAATCTACAAACATCAAGAGATATTATCGATGAGTTTGATGAATACAAGGGACTAGAAATACATATTACCGAATTTAATACCTCCTACATTCCAAATTGTCCTCTTCATGATACCAACCGAAATGCAGCTTATCTAGCCCTTCAGCTGTCTAGGTTAGGTGATGTAAATGAATCTTATTCCTACTGGACATTTGGCGATATTTTTGAAGAGCATGGTGTACCAT
>JAFAEB010000366.1 GCA_023424235.1 Bacillota bacterium | reverse complement strand
GACTTACTACACTATCTGTTCCTTTCATTTCTTTCTTTGCACCTGGTTTAAGAATTAAAGTAATCGCTAATATCCCAATAAGACCTGCAACAAGATACAATACATTCTTTTTTAAAAATTTCATCATTATCCTCCAAATTTGTTCGATTAAAATTTTTCTCAAATATAATTGAGAATTAGTTGTATTATAAAAAGACAATATGGAGTTTTTGTGGAGATATTGAAAAAATAGTAAACTATGTGCAGCAAAATTTTTGCATAAAGACAAGGAATTCCAACATAAGATTAATAACCATAGAAAGAAATCAGGTTCTTATCATGTCAAATAATAAAATACAGATTATTGTTCAATGTAAAGATTATGAAAGAAATTATACAGATGTAGCTCAAATGGGTAGAATCAAACATAAATTACCGATGATTAACTCCTATGTAATAGAAGTAGATGAAGATGATCTCGTTCATCTTCAAAATGAACAAGGGATTTTAAGTTTTGAATTAGACACTCATATCACTGCTCAAATGAATCGTGCTGCTGAAATAATCGAATTAAAATGGGCACATGAGCGTAATATACTTGGACAAAATATTGGCGTAGCCATTGTGGATACTGGATTGTGTTTGCATAAAGATTTTACCGAACATGGTAATCGTGTCGCCGCCTTTTACGATTTAATTCATGGTCGAACAGAACCCTATGATGATAATGGTCACGGAAGTCATGTGGCTGGTATTGTAGGTGGAAATGGCTTTTTGTCAGCTGGAAAATATACAGGAGTAGCTCCAAAATGTAATTTAATTGGAGTAAAGGTACTAGACCATAAAGGAGATGGAAATATATCTGATGTTTTAGTGGGTCTTCAGTGGTTAATTGATAATAAAGAAAAGTATAACATACGAATTGTAAATATATCCGTAGGAACTACAGCAAAAAACAATACGGATGAAAATTCCCTATTAGTTCGAGGTGTAGATGCCTTATGGGATGCAGGTATTGTTGTAGTTGTAGCCGCAGGTAATAATGGTCCTGGTCCAATGTCTATCTCAACTCCTGGTATTAGTAGAAAGGTTATAACTGTTGGCTCTTCTGATGATCGAATAACTGTTGAATTATTTGGTAATAAAAAAACAGACTATTCAGGAAGAGGGCCAACCGTATCATGTATAAAAAAACCTGATATCGTAGCCCCTGGGTCTAATATAGTATCCTGTGGGACAATGAAAAATTATCAACGTTATCGTTATAACTTACTAAATAACCAACGTGCTGACAATCTAAGTTTAATGTACACCGTTAAAAGCGGTACATCTATGGCAACTCCTTTAGTTTCTGGTGCTATCGCCTTATTATTGTCAAAAAATCCAACTATGACAAATAAAGATGTAAAATTAAAACTTAGGGATAGCGCAGTTGATTTAGGTCATCCTTGGTCAAAACAAGGTTGGGGGCTACTTAATATACCAAGATTGTTATCATGAATGTTATTATTTAACTCTACTTATACCTTTTTTATCCCATATTTTATAGTAAAAAAGAGTCTGACTCTCGTAAAACGTAGTCAGACTCTTTTATTTTTAGAACTTGTAAATTGTTAGAATTTTTTATACATTTCTTTCTTTGCTCCACAAACCGGACATTTGTCAGGAGCTTCATCTAGTACTGTATGACCACAAACTGGGCAAATATATACAGATTCAAAATCCATATCTTTATTTTCTTTTGCCAAATCTTGTGCATCTTTAAATAACTTAGCATGAATTTTCTCAGCTTCTAATGCATAATGAAAGGATCTTACTGCGCCTTTTTCATTTTGAAACTCTGCAGCATTTAAGTACACTGGATACATTTGGTCTATCTCATGTAGTTCTCCATCAATTGCTCCTTGAAGATTATCTACTAAGCTATTCGTACCAAATACACCACCTGCTGTAACTGTAGCGTCCGTAGTAGGACCTGCAATTTCTTTAAAATGATTGTTAGCATGAACTCTTTCTGCGTAAGCAATCGCTTCAAATAGTTTAGCTATTTTTGGATAGCCATCTTTCTCAGCCATAGCACCCCATGTAAGATATCTCATGTGAGCTAAGCTCTCCCCGCCATAAGCGGAATGTAGAAAATCACTTGTCATTGCATTTTTTACTGCCATATAATACCTCCAAAATGTATTTTATTTTAAACAACTTATGGTAATGTTGCCAAAACCCTAACTTAAGTATAACATAATTTTGGATCCTTATACAAATTCTTCTATTAAAGTTTTAAGAACTTCTTTATTTTGAACTTTATCAATTAGTGGAGTTCCATCTTTAAGAACTTCATTCTTTTCATTAAATGAAACTTTGTCTTCTCTATATAATACACCAATTGGTATCGTTTCGTCAAACTCCATTGCTTTTTCCATGGCAGCAAGTTTATTCGTTGGATCATAATCTTCACCTAAACGATATACCCTTTGTTTATAGAAACCAAATGTATTCACTTTATTAAAGCTTACACATGGTTGGAAGATATCAACTAATGCATATCCCTTATATTCAATTGCTTGTTTCATAAGCTCAGTTAAATGTTCAGGGTCACCACTAAAACCTCTTGCTACAAATCCAGCACCAGATGCGATTGCCATTAACATTGGGTTAAGTGGCTCATTGATACTACCAGATGGTTGAGCACCTGTAACTTGACCAACAGCAGATGTAGGAGATGCTTGCCCTTTTGTTAAACCATAGATTTGGTTATCATGAACAAAGTGAGCAATGTTTACATTTCTTCTAATATTATGAATCCAGTGATTTCCACCTTCACCATAGGTATCACCTTCACCAGAGTTAACAATTACAGTTAGCTTTTCATTTGCCATCTTCGCTGCTACTGCTGCAGGTAGTCCTCTACCATGAAGTCCACAAAAGCTATTTGCGCTAATATATTGAGGAGTCTTAGCCGCCTGACCAATACCAGCTACCATTAAAACTTCATGTGGCTCTTTACCTAATTCTTCTAATGCAGTTTTTAAGGATTTTAAAATACTGAAATTACCACAACCTGGGCACCAAGCTGTTTCATAAGTTTGAAATCTACTCATATTAGTTTAGACCTCCTTCTGCTAATTTTTCAACTATTTCATCACCACTGATTTGACGTCCGTCATATTTTAGTATACTATCGGTACACTTAATACCAGTAGCTTCCATAATAAGACTTCCTAATTGACCAGTAGCATTTTGTTCGATATTAATAATTCTCTTAACTTTTTTGCTGTATTCTGTGATTAATTTTTCTGGTAATGGGAATACATCACCAAATACTAATGCACCATATTTTTTACCAGCTTTGGTTAATTGGTTAACCGCGTCTAATATTGGTCCATATGTGGAACCCCAACCTACTAATAGAGTATCACAGTCTTTGTCACCAAAGAATTCTGGTTCTTGTAATTCTTCTACTAATTTATCAAGTTTTCTCATACGTTTATCCATCATAACAATACGTTCTTCTGCTGATTCAATGATATGACCTTTTTCATCATGTTCATCACTATCAGCAGCTACTAAATGAGTAGATTTTCCTGGGATAAGACGTGGAGAGATACCATCTTCTGTTATTTTATATCTTAAATATTCGCCTTCAATTTCAGAAGGATCAGCTGGATTTGCTACTTCAATCTTACTAAAATCATAAGGTTTTACAGTAGCTGTTGAATCTCCTAAATATTGATCGCTTAATACGATAACAGGAATTTGATATTTTTCTGCCATATAAAGTGCTCTTGCTGTTTGATAGAAAGCATCTTCATGATTTCTTAAAGCGATTACCATTCTAGGGAATTCACCTTGTGAAGCTGACACAACGAATTTTAAGTCACTTTGTTCTGTTCTAGTTGGAAGACCTGTTGCTGGACCTGGTCTTTGAACATCTACTACAACTAAAGGAATTTCAGCGATTCCGGATAAACCAAGAGCTTCTACTTTTAAGCAGAAACCACCACCGCTAGTTCCAGTCATTGCTTTTGCACCTGCAAAGGATGCACCAATTGCCATATTAATACCAGCAATTTCATCTTCTGCTTGTTCTACAACGATACCAGCTTTTTCACTTTGTCCTGCGATATATTCAAGTACTGCTGTAGAAGGTGACATTGGATATGCAGAATAGAATTGTAATCCAGCTGCAATCGCTCCAAGTCCTAGTGCTTCACTTCCTGAGATTACCATGTAATCTTTAAATCCACCGTCTAAATGTTCAAATTTTTGCTCAACTAAACCATATCCAACCTCAATTGCTTTATGGTTTACTTCAACAACAGATTCTTTTACAGAAGCCTTTAACACTTCTTCCACTGAATCTAAATTATTTCCGAATAACTTAAGTATTGCACCAATTGCAATACTACCTGATACTCTAATATTACCTAGCTCTTTTGCTAGTTTATCTAAATCTAGTTTAATTGCTCGTTCATCGGTAGTAGTTAAGCTACTATCACAAAGAATAAATCCCCCTTCATTAAGATCATCTTTATGAACTAAAACTGTTTCATCATTAAGTGCAATGATTCCATCCAGTTTATCAGTGTGGGATGTGATTTCTTCAGTACCGAAACGAATTACTGAAAAGTTATGTCCACCACGTACTCTTGACATAAAATCTCTAATAGTGAAAACAAAATAACCGGAACGTTTTAATAATTTTTCTAACATTGCAACTGTTGTTTCAACGCCTTGGCCGGCTGCTCCACCTATTAATAAATTATACATAGATTTTCCTCCTTCAATAAATTTACTAACCACATTATAGTTTATTGTGTTAATACTTTCAACATCAAATCATTAAATTCTGTCTAATCGATAAATTTAGTACAATATTCAACACATTAAGTCTTTAATTCACTAAATTTTATTCAATTCAATTGTATCAAATGTTTACGTAAACTATTATATACATGTTTATTATATAATGCAACCCCTAAAAAAATGCTTTTACTTATGAATCAAATAAAACATAAGTAAAAGCATCTATTGTATCTATATTTAATTTAATGTATTCTATACTACATTCTATAAAGCGTTATCTTTTATATATTGAATTAACTCATCCACCTGGGTAAATGCCATACATACTGTTGTATCCGCTGCCCCATAATATATACTTATCCTGCCTGTCTTAGCATCGTGTAAGCTAGCGCATGGAAAAATTACATTTGGTACATCCCCAACGCATTCATACATTTCGGTCGGATGTAATATGTAAGGTTTACATCTATACTTAACCTTCCATGGTTCCTCTAGGTCTAAGATAGCAGCCCCCATACTATAAATCATGCCATTACAAGTAGTACCTACTCCATGAAATAACAATAACCATCCTTCCTTAGTCTCAATTGGAATTGGACCAGCACCAACTTTAGTCCAAGCCCATCCAGAAGCTTTCATAACAAATTTATGATAACCCCAGTGTTCCATGTCAGGACTTTCACTTAAAAACATATCACCAAAAGGAGTATGACCATTATCACTTGGTCTAGATAGCATTAGGAATTTGTTATTAATTTTTCTTGGGAATAAAACACCATTACGATTAAATGGTAAAAATGCATTCTCTAAACGATAAAATGTTTTAAAGTCATAGGAATAGGCTACACCAATTGTAGGTCCATAAAAAGGTGCACACCAAGTAACATAATATTTACCTTCCATATAGCATACTCTTGGATCATAACCACAGGCTAGCCCAATTTGCTCATGTCTTTCATTAAATAAAGGTAAAGGATCATGTTCAATATCCCAATGAATTCCGTCATCACTTTCACCTAAAAATAAATGTTGTTCCATTGCCTTATTGTCGCTTCGAAAAACACCAACAAACTTACCATCTTTCGCAATAACTGCACTATTAAATATACTATTAGCAGATGGTATTTGATTTCTCTTTATAATTGGATTGTTTGAATATCTCCATACAACATCGCTTATTCCTACTTGCCTATCTTCCCAAGGTATGTTTGGTAAACTATCACCAATAATCATAATTCTCCTCCTAAAATTCATATGATTTTTGTAATTGTGCAATCATTTAATTTTATAATAATCGTTAATCAGATTAGATTATATTAATAATAATCGTCAATCAAATTAGTTTATATTAATAATAATCGTTGATCAAATTAGTTTATATTAATAATAATCATCAATCAAAATAGATTATATTAATAATAATCGTTGATCAGACTAAATATATTAATAATAAAATAATCAATATAACATTTAATGCACAATAAAGTATCATTGTTGCATTGTTTTTATATCTTTTATGCACATTTTTATCATACTATTCTAGAGCACTTTTGTCCAGTATTATTTCACTTTACCAGTGCAGATATTTGTTTGAAGATTGGATGATTTGCTGCATTCATAAGTTCAAATAATATAGATTCATAGCTAGTTATGGTAACACCCTCTTTTTCTAATCTTTTTAGTGCTATAATTTTGTCATTTTCCTTTCTAGAAGCAATACAATCTTCTACTAATATTACATTATAATGATCCTCTAATAAATCAATAGCTGTCTGCAATACACATATATGAGCTTCAATCCCACATAGTATTATATTCTTTTTATTCATTTCCTTCACTTTCGTATTAATTTCCTTATCCTTATAACAACTAAAACTAATTTTCTCATAAAAATGAAATTCTTTTATTTCCTTAGCTAACTCATTGACTGTCATCCCTAATCCTTTTGTATACTGTTGTGTTACCATCATAGGAACATTTAAAACTTGTAGTCCTTTTATTAGCTTAGTTGAATTTTTTATTAATTGTTCCTTATTATAAATTACTGGAACTAACTTTTCTTGATAATCAATAATGAGTGCTTGGGTATCTTCTAATTGTATTCGCATAATAATCTCCTATTTAATGTTTTCCTTCTTAATTGTGATACAAGAAATCAACTTGTTAAAAGTACTTGAGTATCACTATAACCTAGTATATAAGCATTATAGCATTACACTACTATCCTAACAACTGCGAGAAATATCGAATTCTGTCAACAGAAATAATTGATTTTTATTAAATAATAGGAAATAGGGCAAGCCAAATCACATATTATACATTGTAATAACAAATAGGAGGCTCTTACATGAGTGATTTAACAGCAACTGGTTGCGGATGCAACAACGGAAGCGGTAATAACGGTGCTTGGATTTTAATCCTTCTTTTATTCTGCTGTGGCGGCAATAATGGATTATTAGGCGGCGGTTTTGGCGGTAACGGATGTGGCAATGGATGCGGTAATGATGGATGTGGTTCTATCATTTGGATCATCTTAATTCTTTGCCTATGCGGCGGCGGTTCTTTCTAAAGAATTCATACTTACACAACTCATTTAAGGATTGAATATCAGAGTTCTCTGAAAAAAAGCTGCGTTTGCAGCTTTTTTTCTTGTATTAAATATAAAAATTGATGTTGTAATTAATAATTCCATACATAATTTATAAACATTATAGTATGGAAGCCAATTACAACACCAATATCTACTACATACGATTATTAAATTCTTTATTTTGGTTTAATCTAGACCTTTTTAATCTTTCATAGCAGTCTGGATCGATCTCGTAAACAGTATTATCATCTATAATTAAATCATCATTATTCCGATTTTGTTTTTTTAAATAACCTGACGTATTAATGGATTCTCCTTTTAAGTTTTTCATATTAGACTTATCAAACTTATTAAAATCATAATTTCTATCCATATTGCCTCCTTATACATTTTTAATCTAACGTATTTAGCATTAAATCAATCGTTTTTCTATTTATTACAATATATGACTAGATTTTTAAATTGCTCATAATTTATATTGATAACCTTGTATTTTTCTTATATACTATTGAGTAACCTAATATCCATTAGAAATATTTACAATTATATTAGACACATATTAGCAATTCATTTCAATTAATATTGAAATACACAATATAATAGGTTAATTATTAATTATTTGATAAGATAAAAAGGAAAGAGAGGTACAATTAATGTCAGGATCCATATACGGAACTTTATTTAGAATATCAACTTGGGGTGAATCCCATGGCAAGGGTATCGGTGTGGTAATCGACGGCTGCCCTGCTGGTTTACCAATATCCGAAGAAATAATCCAAGCATATTTAAATAGAAGAAAACCAGGTCAAACAAAGTATGCAACACCAAGAAAAGAAAGTGATGAGGTACAGATTTTATCCGGTATATTTGAAGGTAAGTCAACTGGTACTCCGATTTCATTAGCAGTAATGAACACCAATCAACATTCCAGTGACTACTCTGAAATTGCAAACTACTATCGTCCAGGTCATGCAGATTATACTTATGATGAGAAATATGGTTTTCGTGATTATAGAGGTGGGGGCCGTTCTTCTGGAAGAGAAACAACTGGCCGTGTTGCTGCTGGAGCCATAGCGAAAGAAATATTAAAGCAATTAGGAATTGATGTATGTGCATACACCAAACAAATTGGTTCTGTTGCAATCGATTATAAAAATTGTAAGAAGGAAAATATTCCTCTTAGTCCCTTAGCTATGCCTGATTTAGATGCTTCCGAAAAAGCAGAAAATTTACTTACAGAAAAAATGCAAGAAAGTGATTCCTTAGGGGGTATTATTGAATGTATCGTTTCAGGAATGCCAACAGGAATTGGTGAGCCTGTATTTGATAAAATTGATGCTTTACTCGGAAAAGCAATACTATCTATTGGTGCTATTAAAGGAATTGAATTTGGTGCTGGATTTTCAGTTGCTAATATGACTGGTTCCATCAGTAATGATCAATTTCGCATTGACAATGGTAAAATATCCAAAATAACCAACCATGCAGGTGGTATTATGGGTGGAATGAGTGATGGTTCTGAAATCATATTTAGAGCAAGTGTAAAACCAACTCCTTCAATCGCTAGACCACAAGCAACGGTTAATAAATCCGATGAAA
Organism: Bacillota bacterium; assembly: GCA_023424235.1. Classification (GTDB taxonomy): domain Bacteria; phylum Bacillota; class Clostridia; order Lachnospirales; family Lachnospiraceae; genus Anaerocolumna. Next base: position 13,018 of record JAFAEB010000366.1, on the reverse strand, counting down.
ATATTAGTGTTATCATTACAGGTAGACATGACCCAATCATTGTACCAAGGGCTGTTGTGGTTGTTGAAGCAATGACTGCTATTACTCTTGTAGATTTACTCTTCCAAAGTATGACTTCAAGAATGGATCATATTATTGATCACTTTAATAAAAGAAAATAATCCTAATCCTTATAATAGCGTCATTCAATAACTATCAAGCATTATTATTAATTGTAGGCTTAGATTTTGTGTGACAGTAATTGTATAAAAACATATCATTAATCACATAGAACAGCAGAAAGAGGTTATTATGAAAAAACGAATGAATACCAATACCATGATACAAATTGCAATGTTAGCAGCTCTTTTAGCAGTGATGTCAAAAATATCTTTTATGCTACCAGGAGGTATACCAATTACCTTACAAACCTTTGGTATCTTTCTAATTGGTGGCCTATTAGGACCAATAAATGGTCTCATTACTTTACTTGTATATTTATTTATGGGACTTGTAGGTATTCCTGTATTCTCCACCTTTAATACGGGAATTCAAGCATTTATCCAGCCTACTGGTGGATATATAATTGGATTTCTACCTATGGTATACTTAGTAGGTCTTGGTGCAAAACACAAACTATTGCCACAGCTTATTTATAATGTTCTAGGATTATTGACATGTCATGTTTTAGGATTACTAATGTATCATTATATTACTGGTGTTTGGATTTTACCATCCATTCCGTTAATGTTAGCCAAAGATATCGCGGTTGCGGTTATAGCAATCTTCTTTAGCCGAGAATTAAAAACACGTTTATCCTTTATAACAAGTACTTGAAAAAAATGTATATTCATAAAAAGCTTATGAATTAATACTCTTTTTGAAAGAAACTTACAGAGAAGTAATTACATTTAATTACTTCTCTTTTTTTTATCTTCATTTCACAAATAATTAGTTGACAGTACTGACATTGTGTGTATAATAAAATATGTTGTCTGTTTAGTAACACTAAACTATGAGTTTAATTCTATTAAGGAGGTATTGTGTGAATATTGGTGAAAAAATAAAAGAGTTAAGAATTCAAAAGAGCTTAACCCAAGAAGAGCTTGCAGACAGAGCAGAGCTGTCTAAAGGATTCATTTCACAGTTAGAGAGAGATTTAACCTCTCCTTCCATAGCAACATTAATGGACATTTTACAATGTTTAGGAACAAATTTAGAAGAATTCTTTTCTGATACCTCTTCTGAACAAGTAGTATTTAAAAAGACAGACTATTTCGAGAAATATGACAGTGAATTAAAGAATGAAATTAAATGGATTATTCCAAACGCACAGAAAAATATGATAGAACCTATTCTCTTAACTCTTGATGCAGGAGGTTCTACTTATCCCGATAATCCTCATGAAGGAGAAGAATTCGGATATGTGTTAAATGGTAGTATTACGATACATCTTGGTAATAAAGCATATAAAGCAAAAAAAGGTGAATCTTTTTATTTTAAAGCTTCAAAAAAACACTATATAACCGCTTCAGAAAAACAAGGTGCTACTTTAATTTGGGTGTCTACTCCACCTAGCTTCTAAAATCACAAAGGAGGATACAAATGGCTGGTAATAAGCTAATTGATTTAATCGACATCACGAAAGCATACGGTGATAATACTGTACTCGATTCATTAAATCTCTATATTAGGGAAAATGAATTTCTTACCCTATTAGGTCCAAGTGGATGTGGTAAGACTACGACTTTAAGAATTATAGGCGGTTTTGAAAACCCAGATTCTGGTAATGTAATATTTGATGGTAAAAACATAACAAAATTACCTCCAAATGAAAGACAATTAAATACGGTATTCCAAAAATATGCATTATTTCCACATATGACAATATCTGAAAATATAGCATTTGGACTTAAAATTAAAAAGAAAAGTAAAGCATATATCGATGATAAAATTAAATATGCACTAAAATTAGTTAACCTACAAGGTTTTGAAAACCGCTCTCCAGAGTCCTTAAGTGGTGGTCAACAACAACGTATTGCCATTGCAAGAGCCATTGTAAATGAACCAAAAGTCCTTCTTTTAGATGAGCCACTAGGTGCCCTTGATTTAAAATTACGTCAAGATATGCAATATGAACTTATTCGTCTTAAAAATGAATTAGGTATAACCTTTATCTATGTAACTCATGATCAAGAAGAAGCATTAACCATGTCTGATACCATTGTAGTAATGAATCAAGGTTATATCCAACAGGTTGGTTCTCCAGAGGTTATCTACAATGAACCAAAAAATGCATTTGTTGCTGACTTTATCGGAGAAAGTAACATTATACACGCAACAATGATTGAAGATAGATTAGTTAATATACTTGGTAAAAATTTTCCTTGCGTAGACGTAGGATTCGGTAAAAATAAACCAGTAGACGTAGTAATTAGACCAGAGGATATTGATTTAGTAAAACCAGAAGATGGAATAATTCGAGGCAGAGTTACCTCTTTAATATTTAAAGGTGTTCATTACGAAATGGACGTTATGGCCAATGGGCGTGAATGGTTAGTACATAGTACAGACCTATTCCCAGTTGGTAGTGAAGTAGGTATCTCCGTGAATCCTTTCGATATTCAGATTATGAATAAGCCTGAATCAGAGGATGAAGAGGCGGTGATTCTAGATGAAGTATAAAAAATGGTTAGCTTACCCTTATATAATATGGATGATTGCTTTTATCATCATACCTCTATTAATGGTATTATATTATGGTTTTACCAATAAAGAAGGTGCTATCACATTTGAAAATCTTAGGTTAATTACCAATCCAATTAACTTGCGTGCATTATGGCTCTCCTTAAAACTATCCATTATAAGTACCATTATATGTTTAGTTTTAGCATATCCTTTAGCTATTATTCTAAATAACATGAAGCTAAAGAACAATAGTTTTATCGTAGTGATTTTTATCCTACCAATGTGGATGAATTTTTTATTAAGAACTATTGCATGGCAAAATATACTTGAAAAGACAGGGATTCTTAATACCATATTAGATTTTCTAAATTTACCAAAACTAGATCTAATCAATACTCCATCTGCAATTGTTTTTGGTATGGTGTATAACTTTTTACCTTTTATGGTGTTACCAATTTACAATGTATTAATTAAAATCAGCGATGATTTAATCAATGCTGCTAGAGATTTAGGTGCCAATAACATTCATACTTTTATGAAAGTAATTCTACCTTTAAGCTTACCAGGAATTATAAGTGGTATCACTATGGTATTTGTACCATCTCTTACTACCTTTGCCATCTCTGACATCTTAGGTGGTAGCAAAGTTGTATTAATCGGTAATGTAATTGAACAGCAATATAAAATGATAAATAACTGGCATACTGGTTCTGGCCTATCCATTGTTTTAATGATATTTATATTACTTAGTATGGCTGTTCTTGCCAAATACGATAAGGATTCGGAGGGGCAAAAACTATGATAAAAAAACTGTTTCAACGTTTTTACTTGATTTTAATGCTTATATTTTTATATGCTCCAATCTTAATACTAATCGTATTATCCTTTAATAAATCGAAGTCCCGTTCAAAATGGGGTGGATTTACCTTTGATTGGTATATTAAACTCTTTAAAAACGAAGATATAATGAACGCACTATATACAACCTTAATTATAGCCCTGCTTTCAGCACTTATAGCAACTATAATTGGTACTGCTGCATCTCTTGCAATGCATAGTATGAAGAAGGTCCCAAGAACAGTTCTTATGGGGATCACAAACATTCCTATGTTAAATGCAGATATCGTAACTGGTATATCCTTAATGCTATTGTTTGTTGCATTTAATTATACTCTTGGGTTTTCCAGCGTTTTAATGGCACATATTACATTTAACATTCCTTACGTTATATTAAGTGTTATGCCAAAATTAAAGCAGTTAAATAAGAGTACCTATGAAGCTGCTCTAGACTTAGGTGCTTCAAAAGGTTATGCTTTTTATAAAGTAATATTACCTGAAATATTTCCTGGTGTATTATCTGGATTCTTATTATCCTTTACCATGTCCTTAGATGATTTTGTTATTACCCACTTTACAAAAGGTGCAACAATTGATACATTATCAACTAAAATTTATTCAGAGGTACGTAAAGGTATAAAGCCTGAAATGTATGCACTATCCACTCTTTTGTTTGTTAGCGTAATTATTCTTTTAATACTAATCAATCGAAAGAATGATAAAAATAGTAAAAACATTTTAATATAGAAGAAAATTTCAATGAATATTTTTTTGCTTCACGCTAATTTAATTGCTATCTGATTTTATTTTCATTGGAATATTACAATGAATCTAATATTAACAATAGGAAAGGAACTTAAGAAATGAAAAAATTAATTGCTGTTTTAATTGCAGTTGTCACTGTTGCAAGCTTAACTGCCTGTGCTAAAAGTGACAAACCAACCCTATATGTTTACAATTGGGGTGAATATATTGATGAAGAGGTTTATGATTTATTTGAAGAAGAAACTGGAATTAAAGTTGTTCATAAAGAGTTTGTTCAAAATGAAGATATGTATCCTGTAATCAAGACTGGTTCTGTAGTATATGATGTTGTTTGCCCTTCTGACTACATGATTAAGAAAATGATTGATGAAGATATGCTTGCAGAAATAAACTATGATAATATACCAAATATGAAGCATATTGATGAAACTATCCTTAAAAGTTCAGAAGAATTTGATCCAGCTAATAAGTATAGTGTTCCTTATTTTTGGGGGACTGTAGGTATTTTATATAACAAATCTATGATTAATACTGAAATTACAAGTTGGGATGCTATCTTTGATCCTGAATTTGTTGAAGCTAATGGTTACACTGGTGATATTCTTATGATTGATAGTGTTCGCGATGCTTTAGGAATTGCATTAACATACTTAGGTTATTCCTTAAACTCAACCAATGAAGCTGAAATTGAAGAAGCAAAAGAATTACTAAAAGCACAGTTCCCTCTTGTTGATGCCTATGTTGTTGACCAAGTTCGTGATAAAATGATTGGTGGAGAAAATCCAATTGGTATTATCTACTCTGGTGAAGCGATCTACACACAAAGAGAGAATCCTGATTTAGAATATGTGGTTCCAGAAGAAGGTTCTAATGTTTGGATTGATGGATGGGTAATTCCAAAGAACGCAAAGAACAAAGAATATGCAGAAAAATGGATTAACTTCTTATGTGATCCTGAAATCGCATTAAAGAACTTCGAATATGTAACTTATTCTACTCCAAATGCTACTGCTCGTGAATTAATCGAGGATGAAGAAATTAAAAACAGTCCAATTGCTTTTCCAGATAGTTCTGTTTTAGAAAGAACTACAGCTTACAAATATTTAGGTGAAGAGATTGAAAACCTTTACTTACAAAAATGGAATGAAGTAAAATCAAATTAAGATAGGTAAGGTTTATATGAGAATACCTTATAATCTAAACCAAGATTACTAAATTGCCTCTAAAAAAATATATAGATTGATAAAGACTCTAACACATACAATGTTAGAGTCTTTTTGATGCTTCTTATTTCATTTTGATATTATACTTGATTTATCTTAACTTTTATTCTATAAATTCTAGAAAGATATTTTATTACATTGTTATGTAACTAGAGTTTAATTCGTTCCCAACTTTAATTGTTAGTTAATAAATAGGAATACATAACATTATTTGTTTTGTTGTAGGAAAGGATTGGTGAAATCATAATATAGTAGATACCTGGGGTTAAATATAGCTTTTGATAGCGCTTGTTACCATAATATCCACTCTCACTAGAGCGAACTAAATCAAAATTTTCATCATGAATGGTTATATCTAATTGTGTTACTTCTTTTTCAAAGAACTCGTCTAAAAGAGTAACATTATAAAAACCATCTCTTGTAATATTAAATTTATATATATCAAACTGTCCACCAAGTAACATGGTTCCAAACACATAGGCATCTAGGTCAATGGTTTGGGCTGTAATTGCTCTTGTGCTTTTTAGCTCATCTTCATAAATAATATTCTTATCTTCTGTTATTACTTCTTCCGTCTGATTCAAATTATAAAATTCTGTTACCTTTAATGGGTGATTCGTTGGAACCTCATATATCTGGTTAATATCTAGTGCAAGATTAAGATTTTGTCCACTTAAATAGGTGGCTGTAATAATTCCTATTACTTCTCCATAGGCATTTAAAAGTGGACCACCGCTATTACCCATGGATATCGATGCATTGGTTTGAATATATTTCACATTATCAATGATTCTCTTACTATTTGTTACAATACCATTAGAAAAGGTATCTGTAAGACCTAGAGGACTTCCCATCGAATATACCTCTTCACCTACGGTTACTCCATGTGTATTAAAGGTAAGATAATCATTTTTACTACTATTAATCGAGAGAATTGCAATGTCTAAATCCTTATCATATCCTAATATCGACGTTACCGAATACTTTTTATTTTGATAATTTACTACTTCTATTTGGTTTACATTCTCAATCACATGATAATTGGTAACTAAGATTCCTTTAGCAATAAAAAATCCTGAACCTAAGCCTTTATTTGTATTAATTTGTACCATACTAGATTTGCTAGCTGCATATATTTTTTTAGCGGATAGACTATTCTTATCTTCGATATCCCTATCATCCATAATAATGGATGTTACTTTAAGTAAAACCTTATCCTTTGAACTAGATGTGCTAATAGTTACATTGGTTGTTCCTGATTTCTTAGGAACAATTTTTAGTGGTATAACATCACCTATTTCCTTTTGCAAACTGACAGAAATCAACTTTTTATTCTCAACATCTACTGTGATCTTATCTGTTTTTTTATAATCTTTCACCATAATCATAATTGTTGTATCATCATAACAAGTTAAATTAGTAGCTGTTACTTTAATTTTATTTGCTGTCTCTGCTTTTGCAGTTTGGATAGGGCTTAAATCATTTGTATATGGTAATATTACATTCATTATAAAGAATACTACGAATAAGCGATAAATGAATTTTATATGTATATTTTTCATTCTTAAAACTCCTTTCTAATTCCTATAATTAACTATTTGTGAAGTATGAAATAGATTGCATATGATTAAGATAGATTATATACACTACCTTTAAATTGATTATTATCAATGAGACCATCACAAGTAGCTACTCTACATAGTAACACTTTACTACACTATTTTAAAATTTTCAATTTATAAATCAGTAATTTTATAGATAAATATAACAGTAAATGCACCAAGGTTTGCTAGAATATTCTAGCATCGCTACGGTGCATTTACCTATTATTTATTAAGTTTTAGAAGGTAACCTATTGCTTTACAATACTTCTTTCTTCTCCACGCATAAATGCTTCAATATTCTTATATACTTCTGCAATGACACGATTTCTTGCTTCTTTTGTTGCCCAAGCAATATGTGGCGTAATAATTAATTTTGTACTATCTTGTATGCGATATAATGGGTTATCAGCTGCCATTGGTTCCACTTTAATGACATCAAGTCCAGCACCTGCAATTTCATCATTTTCAAGAGCATTTGCCAGTGCTTCTTCATTTACAATTGGACCACGACCTAGGTTTAATAAAATTGCTGATTTCTTCATCTTCTTTAATGCTTCTTCATTGATTAAATTCTCTGTCTGTTGATTTAATGGTGCATGTATAGAGATAATGTCGGAACGTTTTAGTAAGGTATCAAAATCCACCTGCTTATACTCTGGGTTTGCATTTTTACCAGAAGTGGAATAATAAATTACATTACACCCAAATGCTTTTGCAATATTTGCTACACCCTTTCCAATCTCACCAAGACCTATAATACCCCATGTTTTTCCGTAAAGTTCATTAAATTTCTTATCAAAATGACTAAAAATATCACTTCTTATATAGTCACCACTTTTTACAAAGTTATCATAGTAACTTAATTTCTCATATACATAGAATAATAATGCAAAGGTATGTTGAATTACGGATTGAGTGGAATAACCACTTACATTAGCAACTGCTATATTACGCATGTTGGTGTACTCAAAATCAACAATATTAGTACCAGTAGCAGTAATACAGATTAACTTTAAATTTTTAGCCTCAGAAAGTGTGCTTTCATTCATAGGAATTTTATTTACTACGATAATATCCGCATCTTTAACACGGTTTTTATTTTCACTTGCTTCTGACCTTTTATATTTGACTACTTCACCTAGAGAGTCAAAACAAGATAAATCAACATCATTTCCTACGGAATCTGCTTCCATAAATACGATTTTCATAAATACATAACCTCACAATTCATATTAATTTAACTATGGTATTCCTTTAAATAGTATGAAACTATTCATACTATTTAATTTTTTTATTTATTGGTTTATTTTAGTTTTATATAATTTAAAGCTATTTATTAACGTATTCTTTCTGGGAAGCCTACTTTCTTTTGAACTTTTCTCAATGTTTTATTGGCATAATAATTTGCTTTTTCTGCATTAGTCTTAATTATACCATCAAGGTAGGCTTTATCCTTTAATAAATCATCTAATTTATCTTGGATTGGTTTTAGTACAGATACGACAGATTCTCCTACTGCTAATTTAAACTCTCCATATCCTTTACCGTCAAACTCTTTTTCCACTTCTTCAATTGATTTATTGGTAATACTTCTATAAATATCAATTAAATTTTGAATACCTGGTTTGTCATCATGATAAATAATTTGATTATCAGAATCGGTTACAGCACGCTTAAACTTACGAATAATGGTATCTGGGTCATCTAGCATATAAATACTTGCGTTAAGATTCTCATCGGATTTTGACATCTTCTTTGTTGGTTCTTGTAAGCTCATAATTCTTGCACCAACTTTACCAATATACGGTTCTGGAACAGTAAATACATCTCCATATATACCATTAAAACGTTCCGCGATATCTCTAGCTAGCTCAAGGTGTTGTTTTTGGTCGCTACCTACAGGAACAACATCGGATTGGAATAATAAAATATCAGCAGCCATAAGTACTGGATAGGTAAATAAACCAGCATTAATATTATCAGAATGTTTCGCTGACTTATCTTTAAACTGAGTCATTCTATTTAGCTCACCCATATAAGTGTAGCAATTTAAGATCCAGCTAAGTTCAGCATGACCAGATACATGGGATTGATAATAAATACAGTTCTTTTCCGGATTTAACCCAGCTGCAATGTATAGACTAAGAAGAGTTCTTGCTCTTTTTCTTAGTTCTTGTGGATCTTGTCTTACCGTTATGGAATGCATATCAACAACGCAGTAAAAACTCTCATACTCATCTTCTAAGGTAACCCAATTTTTTAACGCACCCATGTAATTTCCTAGTGTTAAATTACCAGTTGCTTGCATTCCACTAAATAATGTTTTTTTACCATCTAACATATAATATCTCCTTTTTTACCTTACTTTACTATATTTAACTAAATTTATGTTCCTATACTAGGCTAAAAAAAAGACTCTTATCCTAGTAAATTTACTGGGACAAAAGTCGTAACTTCTGCGGTACCACCCGGTTTGACGTAATAACGCCCACTTTTTCCATGTACTTACCTTAATCTATATTATATCAAATAATAAGCTAAGGATACATGCTCTTTGATAACGAGTAGAGTTCCCGTTAGGCATTACTAGGTCAAAAGATACCGTTCCTCCTAAATCCTATAAGTCCATTCTATATAATATACCATACTATCCTTTCACCCTCGATAGCTCGCTTTGATGTACTATTTATATCTACTATTCTTAATCATCGGATAACTATAAATAAAAGTATATAATTCAATTTCACAAAAGTCAATATGAAAAGAGCATTATGTTATCAACATTGCTTCTATTATAAATTGAGCTTTAACAACTCATCAAAGGAATCAATTACATAATCAAAATTCTCTGCCATACCAAATCCATATCTAGCATAAATAAAAGGAACCCCAGCTGCTTTTGAAGCTTTCTCATCACCTTTTGTATCACCAACATAGACTGGTTTCAAGAGATTATTTCTCTCCATAATAAGCCTAATATTGTCGGCTTTTGATAATCTTGTACGTCCTGGATATTCAAAATCTAAAAAATATTCACTAAGATTATGTGCTTTAAGGAAGCATTGAATATAGCCTTCTTCACAATTACTTACAATATAAAGTTTATACTTCTTTTTTAATTCTGCTAGTGTTTCTTCTAGCTTTGAAAATAAGATACCGCCATGCTCTTCTAAATATGGGCATTGCTTTACAACACTTTCCTCCATAATCTTAATTGCTATTTCCTTAGTTGCAGAAGGTAGTAGCTTAATCGCTATCTCCTCTAATGGTAGGCCATATAAGGCTTTTAATTTATCAGCCGTAATAATATCTGTAACCATAGGATATTTACTTGCAACCTCACTCCAGATTATAGCTGCTCCATCAGTACCATCCCATAAGGTACCATCTAAATCAAAAATTATGCTATCAATCATTCTATTTCCTCACTAATTTTTTCTATTGTATATAGCAATTATAATCCATAAATGAAAAAAAATCCAGTAAAGCTAGTAATTCTAATAATATCTTTGTAATTGCAAAATTTTATGTTATAATATTGAAAGCAATAAGTAAACATTTTTTCGTTCATGACATAGCAATCTAGTTTAATGTTAAATTTTAGAATGATAGCTTAGCTATATAAGCAAACAATCAAATTATATAATTAATATAGAAATTAAGGAGGATACATGAAGCAAATACCAAGCTTTACTATTGATCATATGAAATTATTACCTGGAATTTACGTATCCAGAAAAGACATGGTTGGTGAAGAAGTTCTTACTACTTTTGATATACGTATGACAAGACCTAATTTTGAACCAGTTATGAATACCGCTGAAATGCATACCATTGAGCACTTAGCAGCTACATTTTTAAGAAACCATAAGGAATTTGCTAGTAAAACTATCTATTTTGGGCCAATGGGTTGTAGGACAGGTTTTTACTTAATATTAGCTGGTGAATATGAATCAAGAGATATTTTAAGTTTATTAATAGAAACATATGAATTTATAAGAGATTTTAAGGAAGAAGTTCCAGGTGCTAGTCCAGTTCACTGTGGTAATTATACTGATATGAACTTAAATATGGCTAACTATTTAGCAAATCGCTTTCTAGACAATGTTTTATATCAAATAAAAGAAGAAAATTTAATCTATCCAATCTAAAAAATAATATTAAATACCCATTCTTAAGGATTCCTTTTGAATGGGTATTTCTAACTTATCCCCTACTTACCCCTAATTAATAGTAATATTTTTATCCTAAAAGAATATAGTATAATGATAACAGAGAAATGGAGAAGCCATGGATTCAAACTTTACGAATCATAATGAAGATCATTATGACGAAAATTATCATGAATCAAAGAAAGATAATGGAGATAATTATATGAATGATGAAAATATAACTGAACCTCATGTATCCAATTATCATGAAGAGGCTCATGATAATACAAGTAATGTTGAATCTAGTTATAGAGAATCCGACATAAACACATCGGAACATAACGAAACGAATCTCCAAGATGAACTTAAGAAAGGAAGCGTTCATTCATTCAGTTATATTGATCCTGCTTATAAGGAACTCAAGATTTATAGTAATAATAATGATAATAGTAATGCACATGATTTAAAATATGTAAGTGGTGATCCTCTTTATGAAGCTTCTCTAGGTAAAAATTCGATTGAATGGTCTGACAATACAATGAATTCTGACTACCAAGGCGATGATGGTTTTATTAGCTCTAACTTACATACAAAAGATGATTCCATTGCTAGTAGCTACCATTCAGATGACGAAAACGTTGCTAGTAACTTCCATACAGACGATGATAGTTCGATTCATCATAAACTAAGTTCAGAGGATTTTAACTTTATAAAGCATAATCCAGATGATAACTCTATAGATGATAATAATACAGAAGAAGATAATACGATACATAGTGAATCACTAGATAATGGTCATAGTAACAATCACCAAAATAGAGGTGGCTTAAATCATATTATCGAGTTAATAAAAGCCGCTTACCCTTATTTAGATGGTGACTCACAAAAATCTATGGAATTCCTTCTAAAAGCTAGTGAATTTATGGAGGCTATGCAAAGCTTTGGAAAACGTAATACTCTAACAACTCTAAGCATCAAGAAACCCTTGGATTTAGAAGGTCTTTTAACAAGTGTTAGAAATGTATGTTACGAGAGTGAACGCACAATTGTAGATATGATTCTAAACTTTATCCGAGCCAAAAATTTATTTCAAACCTATCAAACATTAACACAGCTTATGGGAGGAAGTTCGGATACCACTACTAATTCTTCTTCCGGTGATATGTTTAGTAATTTATTTAATATGTTTGGTGGAATGCCAAATGGTATGCCGATGGATTTATTCAGTATGTTTGGAAATATGCAATCAAATTCATCAGTCAATTCTATGGCATTTAATGATAATAATAATGATAATACTAGCAATGTGAATAACAGTAGTAATAATAATAGTGACAGTAATTATAGCTATAATCAAAGCTCTTATGATAGCACTGCTAGTAATAACAGCGACTTTTTATATAATGAATCCAATAATCAAAATACTTATAGTTCAACTTCAGGTTCAGACAATGCGAACTATGACCATTCCCATACTTCAACTATGAATTCTAATAATGAAGCTAATAAAAGTAATGGGACCAATAATAATAATAATAATAATAATAATAACATGATGGAAATCCTTCAGACTTTTTTAACACCACAGCAGAAAGAAACATTTGAGACCTTAAGTACTTTATTTCATACATCAACATAATAATATAACTTCCACTTAAGATTTACATAAATTGCATCTCGAATTTATATAATTTGAGAATTGCAATGAAGGAAATATCAAAAGAATGATGGAGAGGAGTTTTTTATATGAAAAATCATAATTGGTTTAATC
>JAFAEB010000344.1 GCA_023424235.1 Bacillota bacterium | reverse complement strand
ATCTTCTTCTTTCGTAAACTTAACAATTTCACCTGTTACAGCATGCACATCATACTCATATTCTGTAGTACCAACGTTAAATTCAATTTCATATACCATAATTCCATCTTCAACGTCGAATTCGATTTCAAGATTACTTACATCCTCTTTTGAAACTTTAGCATGTGCATAGACGATTTCTTTTAATTTGTCATGACTTAAATATCCCTTTTCACTAGCTTCTCCAGTTTGTGTTACTGCTTTTGCATCGATATGCTTTGAGTTCATTATTAGTGCAATTTCATGAACAGACATAGGTGCGAGTGCTTCAAAAGTTAAGGTATTATCTTGGGCAATCACTTCTTTTATAAGAGCTACTTTACCCTCTGAAATATTATAAGTTTTTGCTAATTGCTTAATATCGCTGTCTGCAGATACAGACTGACTATATACTGCTGATTCAAATTGGTTATTATTAAGCATACTATTTATATAATTTGATAATTTTTCTTTTAGTTCTGCACTTTTCGCTGTGTCATTATTTTCTACAGAAACTAAGATTGCATTCTGTATATCGGAAAGATAACCATTTTGAAGCATAGAACCTACAAGAGCATTTACAACAACATCTAAATCTGTATTTTTAAAATCCATATCTCCAAGAATAATTTTACCATCTTCATTTTGTGGTACAACAGATAAAACACGTTCCTTTTTATTAACATTTATGGTTATACTCGGATTAACATCAAGCATTACCACTGAATTTACTGTATTTTGTACTCTCCATTGGTTATAGCTAACACCACTAATACCCACAACGAATGCAAACGCTGCTACAGCTATTATAGGTTTATACCAACTACTCTTTTTATTTCTATTCATTTCAATCACATTTCCTTTCTGTGTTTCACAAGAGGAAAGAATATTTTCTAACACATCAGGTACAGCATGATTCATTGCTTTTTTTATTTTTTGCTCCATATTTTTATCTACCATAATTCTCTTCCTCCGCTAAATGATTTCTTAGTTTCTTTATTGCTCGATTATATTTTGATAAAACAGTTGGTAGGGGTATGTTTAGTAATGTTGCAATTTCGCGATGTTTAAGACCCGTCAAACTATGAAGCACTACAATTTGTCTTTCCATATCTTTTAATTCTCTTAAAAGTGCATCTAATACCATACGATCTTCATCTGTAACAGTTTCTTGATTCTCATATAAAATCTCATCTGTTGGTAATAGAGTAGAACGCTTTTTCTCTCTCAGTCGCATACGTGCTAAATTCTTGGTAATTGTAAGCAACCATGCTAGGGGTTTTCCCTTAGACTGATAAGTACTTGCAGCACCAAACACTTTTATATATACATCTTGTAATACATCTTCTGCATCAGATGCTTCTTTTACAATAGATAATGCAAATCCATATATAGCTGAACATGTATCTTCATAAAGTTTCCCAAGAGCATCTTTATCGCCATTCGCTATATCGTGGATATATTGCTCCATTACTTCAACATCTGTACTTACCTTTTGTGTCATTATATTCGAATATAACATGCTTATCCTCCTGTTCACTATATTAATGCATGAGATGACTGTTTTATTGCATTTTATAAAAAATTATTTTAATTTTTTTTTTATATTTTTTTGCTATCTATTTTTATATGATTTCTTCTATAATGTCTTAATCTTTTCTCCCAAAAAATTAATATGGGTGGCAGTATCTCTTATTGAGCGTGATTACTATTAAACTTAATAAAAAAAACTGATATACAGGTGTTATCACCTATACATCAGTTATATATCATTTAGAATATTATTGCTATATAATTTTTATCGTAGAAAGAGCTATTTTAAGTCGAAAAAATATATTTTATTTTAATAATTATCTACATTTCCATTGAAAATTATGAGTTCCAGCACCTATTTCGAAGTGGTATTTTGCTATACCTAAATCAATTTTACTATTAAATCCCAAACCAGCTTTTACTTCTACTTTATTACCGTCTAAAATAAATTTAAATTTCTGTTGATTAATTGCAGTTGGTGCAAGTAAAGCAGCATCAACTCCTTTTTTAAACCAATCAGGTATATAACCACTTGCCTTTGTTACTTGTTCAAAGCTTTTTGATTTATGTTGTTTTCCTTCATTTGAACCATATCCTATAGCAATTACAAGACATAATTCTTCACCATCAGCTATAACAAAAGCCTCTTTGACCTTACTAAATGTTAACGCTACCCAGCAAGTATTTAGACCAAGTTGTTGAGCGAATAAAACTACTTTCTCACCATAATATCCACACGTTTCATCTAAATCAGGGGATTTCTTACCAACTAAAGCAATATAATTCTTAACTCCAGAAAACATTCCATAATGTGCACGAAAATTACCAAAAGCTTTAGGCTCATTTAACACCAACTGCATATGTAAACCACTTTGCTTATTACAGTCTGCAATCATATTTTCTAACTTACTCTTAACTTCCCCCTCTATTTTCCTATCATCATAAGAACGTACGGAATGTCGTTTTTCCATTGCTTCTAAAAGTTCCATCCTAATCCTCCTTAAACATAAATATACTATAACCCACTAGTTTACTCTATATCACCTTATTGAGTATCCTATATTACTATGTTGTCTAAAAC
>JAFAEB010000250.1 GCA_023424235.1 Bacillota bacterium | reverse complement strand
GGTAGATACTTGGTGATATCTCTTAATTCCATAGATACGGCAAGCATCCATAAGGACAGAAGTACCGATAATATTGGTTTCTAGGAATACTTGTGGGTTATCAATGGAACGGTCTACATGGCTTTCTGCCGCAAAATTTACCACCATATCAGGATGTTCTTCTTCAAATAGTTTATATACAGCTTCCCTATTTGTAATACTTTCCTTTACAAATCGAAAGTTAGGATGATCCATTACAGAAGAAAGGGTGGATAGATTACCTGCATAGGTTAAGCTATCGAGACAAATGATACGATAATCAGGGTATTTATTTAACATATGAAAGATAAAGTTAGAGCCAATAAATCCAGCTCCGCCAGTTACGATTATTCTCATGGTTTATTCTCCTTAATTAGATTAATTTTTTTATTTCTAGGATGTGTGACTTTTCTTTATTGCCTGTATTATGGAAGAAGGATAGGAATTATCGAAGCACATCGATATATTTTCCATCTAGTACATCCTTTAAATATTGTCCATATTGATTTTTCTTGAGGATTTCATATACCTTTAGTACATCGTCCTTACTGATCCAACCATTTAAGTAAGCAATCTCTTCAAGACATGCAATTTTACGATGTTGGTGAGTCTCAATGGTTTTTACGAAGTTGGTTGCTTCTACAAGGCTTTCATGTGTACCTGTATCAAGCCAAGTAAAGCCCTGTCCTAATAACTCAACATTAAGGTTTCCTGCTTCTAAGTAAATGCGATTTAAATCGGTAATTTCTAATTCACCTCGAGCACTTGGATTTAAGTTCTTTGCGTATTCAACCACCTTGTTATCATAGAAATAAAGTCCAGTTACACAGTAATTACTCTTTGGCTTTACAGGTTTTTCTTCAATGGAGATAGCCTTACCTTCTTCATTAAATTCTACAATACCAAAGCGTTCTGGATCATCTACATAGTAGCCAAATATGGTTGCACCATTACCTAGCTTAGCATTCTCTACAGCTAATTTAAGTCGTTCATTCAGTCCGTGACCAGCGAAGATATTATCACCTAGAACCATTGCCACACAGTCACTACCTATGAATTCTTCACCAATGATAAATGCTTGTGCAAGTCCATCTGGACTAGGCTGTACTGCATAAGTTAATTCTACACCAAATTGGTGTCCATCTCCTAATAACTCCCTAAATCTTGGCGTATCCTGTGGTGTTGAGATAATTAAGATATCCCTTATGCCTGCATTCATAAGTACGGACATTGGATAATAAATCATTGGTTTATCATAGATTGGTAATAATTGCTTGGATGTTACCATGGTGAGTGGATATAGGCGTGATCCAGATCCACCTGCTAGTATAATTCCCTTCATATTCAATTTCCTCCTTTTTGCTTAAAAAAATATGGTATATTAAGTAATTCTTTTTTGTCTAACTACATTATAAAAGGTGCCCCTAGGGCACCTGCAAGTACTTTTTTTAAAATTTATTAAAATAGTTTTCTTAATGTAGTAAAGTATTATTCTAAAATACCTATAAAGATAAGAGAATCCTATAAATTAAGCTTAAATATAGGTAAAGAAGCATAAGATTTTATAGTTATAAGTGGTAATTAAGTTTATTGATTGTCCTTCCTATCGCTATTGATACCAAACTTATCTTCTAAATGCTTTTTAGCAACATTATGGCCTAAATTTGAATGCAACTTATTTAATCCAATTCTGTACAAAAAGGCTAATACATAGAGTGTTAAGAGCAAAAGAATCATTTTCATAAAGAATCTCCTTACTTTATTTTATTAAACTTAATTAATATTACTTACTTTTTACAGATAAAGATTCCAGCTTCTTTCGTAATGTAAAATCCTTTTCCAATTGATTTTTTAACATAGCTTCGAAAGTCATGATAGCGATCTAGTAGATATTGATTTTGGTTACCGTGACAGGAAAGGACATAGGAGATCAGTGGTTCTGCATCTGGAACAAGTAGGTGGTCTTCATACTCATTCCAAGTAATGCTTGAAAAGTAAGGTGAGAGAATATCTTTACCATTTTCTTTACCAAATCGTTCATATAAGTTATTAGCTGATAATACAATTCTACTATCATAACTTGATACTAGTTGCCTCATCTCTTTCATATGTCCATCTCCATAGGTACTACAGATAAAGACTCCATTGGGTTTAAGTACACGTCTTACCTCAGAGCACACCTTTTCTAGATCACAGTAGAAGAGGACATGGTTAGCGATTACGATATCAAAGGTCTGATTATCATAGGGTATGCTTTCACAATTAAATACTTGGTAGGAGAAACGCCTATCCTCGTACCCAATGCTACGCCTTGTATCACGAAGCATTCCTTCTGAAATATCGGATAGAACAATGCTTACGTCCTTTGGAATCTTCTCATAATTTTCCATCCAAAAGGCTCCATCACCACATCCAAGCTCTAAGATATTCATATGGTTTGTAAGATTACATTGCTCGTAAATAAAGGGAAACCAACCTTTCATATTCTGGGCATAAAGGCTGTGGAGATTAATTCGTGTGGAGATATTAGAGGCATTTTGATATTGATTCTTTAAGCTCTTTTCCATACCAGAGATATTTAAGATATCTAGCATATGGCTCCAATCTACTTTTTTCTCTTTCTCTAACGTATCTGTTGTATTTTGAATCGTTTGTGCGATTACTTGTAATTGTTCAATGCGATCCTCTACTAGCTTTAATTGTAGCTTTAGTGAGTTTTGCATAAAGTGATAATCTGAGTCATTGATGGTGATTTGCCGAATATCTTCAAGGGAAAAACCAAGGGATTTAAATAGTAGGATCTGCTGTAATTTAGCAAGGTCTGAGTCCGTATAATAACGGATACCAGTGGGGGATACGTAAGAGGGCTTTAATATATTATGTTCATCATAATAACGGACTGTTTTCTTAGTAATATGCGCGATTTTCATCAATTCGCCTGAAGTATAATAACCTGATTTTTTCATCCTGAGCCCACCTTTCTCTTGCTTACTATTATATATGGTAATTGATTTTCTAGCAACTAAGATTAAGTAGGTCCTTTCATGTGTCGATTATCTTTAAAAGAGACCTTTAATTTAAATATGAAATTGGAAATATTTATGTTATAATATTATAAAAATGGTTTATAGGGTAAACAGATAGGAGAGTATATGAAGGAATCTAAGAAGAAAGAGAAGAATAAGCATAGTAATCGCAAATTTTTAATGATTAATCTTCTAATGGGCGTGACGATTGGAATACTTATAGCAATTATCCGAATAAAGAATGAGAAGTTGGGTATTGAATACGTGAAATTAAATGTATGGGTCATTCTTATCGTCCTTATTTTTTATTTGTCACTTTGTCTTCAAATAATTGTTCATGAAGCTGGCCATTATCTATTTGGACGGTTATCGGGTTACACTCTTCATATCTTTCGTATTGGCAGCATAGCATTTGTGAAAGCAAATGATAAAATTGTCGTAAAACGCATGAAAATACCAGGAACAGCTGGCCAATGTATTATGAATCCACCAGATTGTAAACCAGAAGAGATACCCTTTATTCTTTATAATATAGGGGGTGTATTGTTAAACCTAATCGTTTCTATCATTAGTATTGCTCTCTATTTTATTATTCCTAATGTTATCTATCTATCGGAGTTTTTAATGACCTTTGGAGTATGTGGTATCTTTACTGGAATTATGAATGGGATACCAATTCGTACAAAACTGATTAATAATGATGGTTATAACATAAAGGAGATGCTAAGTGAGCAAACGGCCAGAAGAGCATTTTGGATTCAGCTAAAAGTCACAGCTGCATTTATGAATAACATTCCATTAACCCATATGCCCGAGGAGTGGTTTGCTATCGATACTGATTTAAAAGAATCTAGTTCTTTGCTTACATCCCTTGCCATATATAATAGCCAGAGGTTTTTATATAACATGGAATTTCAAAAGGCGAGAGAAAGGATGCATATGCTCCTAGAAGAAGCTACTAATATGATTGGATTTCAGCGGAATGAGTTAATGTGTGAGTTATTCTTTTGTGAGATGATATTAAATGAAGATGTAGCTGATATCAATAAGCTATACACAAAAGAACTTAAGAAATTTATTAAAATGACCTTACTTAGTTTATCGAAACAAAGACTTCTCTATTCCTATCATTTACTCGTTACAAAGGACAGTAAGTTAATGGAAAAACACAGTACTCTATTTCATAAAATCGCTAAGAAGTATCCTTTCCAAGTTGAGATAGATATGGAGCGTAAATTATATGACTATGTGACGAACCTTAGTAAGGAAAGAGAAATGAGTGAACATATTGTTTAATCATACAGGTGGTAATTATAGTATTAGTTGTAACTTATAATTAAAAATGAGAAATTTTGTCATATTAGCTTGACATTATTAATTGATACTATTATTATATTCATATAGGAAATCTGACTCAGAATAAGGGGTTATTGATGGGTTAGAAGATGAGGAGTTTTAAGTATGATATTTCACCGGTTAAATCCGTTGAATATATATTTTTTTATATCATATGAAAAGAAGGAGTGTAAAAATGATAAGAAGTCAAAGAACAAAGGCTTTCAAAGGAATGCTTGCTTGTTTTTTGGTTGCGATAATGTTAGTAGCATCTGTAGCAACCCACACAATGAACGCAGCAGCAGCTTCAAAGCCAGCTATTTCGAAAGAATCCCAGACTATCTTAGTAGGTAAGAAGTATAACCTTGATATTAAGAACAAAATCAAAGGTGCTACTTATGCTTGGAAGTCTAGTAACAAAAAAGTAGCTACGGTTGATAATAGAGGTATTGTTAAAGGTATCAAAAATGGTACTGCCACTATTACTTGTGAAATCAAATCTGGCAAAACTACTTACGTAGTAACTAGCAAGGTTACAATTAGAATACCAGCAAAAGAATTTGCTATCTCTAATAAAGTAACTGCTCTAAACGTTGGTCAAAAGTATGATCTTAACCGTACTTTAACACCATCTAATTCTAATGACTTAACTACATGGACTAGTAGTAATACTAAGATTGCAAAACCAGATGCTAAGGGTAAATTTACTGCATTAAGAGAAGGTACTGTAACGATTACAGGTACAACTTTAAGTAAAGCAACTGATAGCGTTACCATTAAAGTTGTTGATAGACAAGGTACAGTTACAAACCTTGATGAATTAAACGCTTTACTTGGCAGTGGTGCAAACTTAATTACACTTAAAACTGACAAAGAGATTAAGTTAACGATTCCTGAAGGTGATTACAGCAATCAATCATTAGTTATTGATGCTCCAAAAGGTGAAATCACTAACAAAGGAAATTTCAAATCCATAGAAATTAAACAAATTAAAGGTGATACATTTATCGAAGAAGCTAAAGGTAATACAATTAATATTACTGCTACTTCCGGTAGAGTTGTTATTGATAAAGATGCAACAGCGAATATTAAAGTTAGTACTTTAAATGCAGATGTTGTAATTGAAAACAATGGTACTGTGGAAGAATTAGTTGTGGATGCAACTGCTAAAGTAACAATTAATGGTACTTCTAAGCAAGTAATCCCTGTTGTTATAACTGCAAAAGATGCAACAATAACAGCGAACACTCCAATTGAACTTACTGTTGAAACTAAGATTACATTAGTTTTAAATGAAGGTGCAAAAGGTACTGTTATTCATGTAGCAAGTAAGGATTTAATTCCTACTGTAACAGGAACTGGTTCCGTAAAGGTTATTATTGGAACTGGCGCTGATGCCAAGGAAGAAACTGTTAATGCAGCACCTCCAGTAGTTGGCGGTGGCGGCGGTGGATTCCCAGGTGGCGGTACACCAGTTGATCCTACACCAGTTAAGGAAACACTTGTAGGTGTGAAACAAGGAACAGACACAATTTACAAATTAACAAAAGGTAAACTTTCTGATATCGATAGTGTAGTAGTTAATTATTTTGAATTACCTATCCCAGTTCCAACAGCATTAGTTAATAAGCTAGTTAGTTATTTAAATGATGAAGCTACAACTGTTCAAAGATGGAAAGATATCGAACATAAAGTAGAAACTGTAACTGGTCAAGAAGCTGTTGTTACAGGTACAAAAGGCAGTTCAACAAAAACAGTAGAGTTTGTTAAAGATGGTTTATTAAAAGGTAGAACATATACTGTAACTGTTGCAGGTAATTCTGTAACTATTAAAACAGCAGCAAATGAATATGTTCTTACTAAAGTAGGAGATGATACATTAAAAATTTCCAATGCACCATCTAATTTATCCTTTGTAATAACTTACTAATTTTCATAGAGATGTAGGAGGAACACAAATTATATACCATATGGGATTTTGATATCTCATATGGTGTATAATTTTGTGTTATAGTGAGCTTATGAGACGATTGAGTATAATAATAAGCCTTCTTCTTTTTTTATTTGTTCCAAAGGTAGCAAAAGCAGATAGCCTTAATGAATATGAATTATCTATTATTGAAGAAGCTAAGAAGACATATAAAGTAGATGGGATTGAATATCAACTAGACCCCATCTATTTGAATGCTTTAATAGATTATTTATCTGCTCCAGATATGGATGTAACAAGTGAACAAAAGGATAAAGTGTTTCAAAAGATGTACGAAAGTATAGATCAGGGTATACGAGAAGGTTATTTAATCCCTGTTAAAAATTCATCTGAAGTGGAAAAGGAAGAAGTGGTTACAGAGTCTGGTAATTCTAGTGACAATTCTTCTGACCCAGAAAAATCGAGTGATGAATCTTCTAATGTTGAGGAAGAAAGTCCGATTACAGAAGAAGGTTTAATAAAGGATATATCTAATATTGTGGAAGAAAAGAATGTACAAAAAACTACAACCATTGATGCGAATACTGCATCTGTAGTAGTAACTGATGAGCTTGAAGATCCAGTTCTTACCCTTAATACGGTGATTAAGAATACAGGATTTTCATTAAACCTTACCTTTATAGTAGTAATTTTGGTGACGATGATAATGATGATAGCAGTATATGTAACTTACAAATTTAAATTAATCGCTCATAGTGATGAGTAGTAGGAAAAGAAAAAGATTCCTATCCAGTATTGGAATTACCCTAGCATGTACCGCATTTTGCTTTTTGGTTATTATAGTAGGTGGAAAACCTATTATTAATATGGCAAAGGCGCATGGTTTAATGGTAATTAAGAAAGGGGCTCCTAGTTATCCCAATGAGTATGACATGGATGTGTATCAATTTTTACAAAGTAAAGGTACTGATATGGTGAGCGAAATTCAAGTACCTTCTTATGGAACACATTATGGAAATATTTATAGTGAGAGAATTAATCTAGAAGCACCTATATATATGGGGGATAGTGAATCCATTCTTTTAGAGGGAGTTGGACATTACACAGCTAGTGGAATGCCAGGTGGTGGAAAACCAATTTTAATTGGTGGCCATGACATTACCTTTTTTGCGCCTTTAGAATGGATAGAACCTGGCGATATGGTAACTCTTAAGACCAATTATGGCCAGTTTGAATATAAAGTAACAAAAACCCTTATTACAGATCCATTGGATACAACGGCTTATGATTTATCCTTAGAGAAAGAGCAACTAATTCTTTATACATGCTATCCTTTTGGACAAGTGGTTGGCGACAGGGATAGATTTTTTGTTTATTGCGAGAAGGTTGATGCCAATGAGTAAGGGGGATAATATGACACAAAAGAAGAATAATTTACGTCATATAATAAGTATTGTTTATGCATGTGTGTTAGCCTTAATGTTGTTTCTAATTGCTTTATTTATTGGCTTAAGCTTCAGTGCATTTAATAATAAGGTTATCTTTAATAAAGTAAGTGAAAGTAATTACTACAAGCGCGTCCATGAAGAATTATTAGATAGATGCAAGGATATTGTTGTTCATAATGGATTACCAGAATCCATATTAGACGATGTCATTACACTAGAGCGTGTATATGTGGAGGGTAGAAATTATATTGACAATACTTTAACAGGCAGCAATAAAGAGATACAAACGGATAAGTTAGAAGAAAGCTTAAGAGCTAATCTTAATGATTATTTAGAACTTGAGAATATTGAGGTTAGTATGGAAGTAGAGCTTGGTATTCACGAAATGATAGCTCGAATAACGCAAGAGTATCAAAGAAGTATAGAGTTTAAATTTGTTTATTATATTGCACTTTATAGAGATTATGTTTATGGTATTGCAAAATGGCTTATACCAGTTGTTCTTGTAATTACCATAGCTCTTGTTGTTTTACTTATGAACATGTTTACTTATCTTCATAGGGGTTTAAGATATATTCTATATGCCCTTGTCTCTTCTAGTATAAGTATAATTGCCATCAGTTCTTTCTTGCTTCTATCAGGATCTTATCGTAATTTAACACTAGAACCATCTTATTATGCTGCTTTTATCGCATCCTTTTTAAAAGGCTCCATAAGCGTATATCTTTATATAGGTTCTATGGGAGTGTTGTTATCTGTATTAGTATATATGCTAATCGGTTACTTCAAGCATAATATGACGAAGAAACGTAAAAAAGTAGGTGCTTAAGTTGAGTTTAGAGTTTGTTGATATTCACACCCATATCCTACCGGGAGTGGATGATGGTTCCTCTTCCTTAGAGGAAACAAAGGAAATGCTAATAAAACAAGTAAAAGAAGGCGTTCATACTATTATAGCCACACCTCATTATAGAAGTGGTATGAAACAAGATATTACTAGCCTAAATGAGAAGCTTAAGGT